>NZ_JCABYM010000049.1:0-12300 GCF_059499385.1 Limnoglobus sp.
TAACGAAATGTGCCCACCGAGCCTTCTTCATATAGCCGCCGGCTTGCCGGCGGGGTTTGGGGTGTCGCAAAACCCCGCCGGCAAGCCGGCGGCTATATAAGGAACGTCATGGCCGTCAACCTGCCGCCGCAGTACCACGACGCGGACGCCCGCTACCACAAGGCGAAGACCGCCGAGGAGAAGCTCGTCGCCCTCCGCGAGATGTGGGTCATCCTGCCCAAGCACAAGGCGAGCGAAAAAGTTCAGGTCATCCTCAAGACGAAGATTAGCGAGCTGACCGACCAGATCGAGCAGGAGAAGCTCGGGCCGAAGAAGGCCGCGCCGGGCACGTTCAAGATTCCGAAGCAGGGGGCCGGCACGGTCGTGTTCCTCGGCCCGCCGAACGCCGGGAAGTCACTGTTGCTCTCGAAACTGACGAAGGCGATGCCGGCCGTCGCGCCGTACCCGTTCACCACCCGCGAGCCGATCCCCGGCATGATGGACGTGCTGGACGTGCGGGTGCAGCTCATCGACCTGCCGCCGGTCACGCCGGACGCCTACGAGCACTTCGTCACCGACTTCACGCGGTCGGCGGACGCGGCCGTGCTGTTCCTCGACCTCGCGGACGACGACGGCCCGGCGAACACGGAGGCCACGATCCAGCGGCTGAAGCAGGCCCGGCGGTTGCTCGTCACCGAGAAGTCGGCCGACGACGACCCGACGACGTACCAGCTCAAGACGATCCTCGTTATGAACAAGGCCGATGACGAGGCGGCCGACATCCGGCTCGAAATCGCGAAGGAAACGTTCGGGAATCGCTTCTCGACGTTCGTGACCTCCGCCGAGCGCGGCGACGGGCTGCCGGAGTTGCGGCAGGCGATCTACGACGCCCTCGGCGTCATCCGCGTCTACACGAAGCAACCCGGCAAGCAGGCCGACATGACGTCACCGTTCACCTGCCCGGCCGGGTCGTCGGTCGCGGAGTTCGCCGGGCACGTCCACAACGACTTCGAGGAGAACCTGAAGTCGGCACGCGTTTGGGGCAGCGCGCAGTTCGACGGCCAGACCGTCGGCCGCGATCACGTTCTGAAGGACAAGGACGTGGTGGAGTTGCACGTGTGACGCCTCCGTATATAGCCGCCGGCTTGCCGGCGGGGTTTTGCGACCCCCGAAACCCCGCCGGCAAGCCGGCGGCTATATAAAAGCCCCTCGCCCACGCTCTGGACCCCGCGATGCCGCCTCGCACCGATTCCCCCAGCTACGTCGTCCGCCACGGGGCGATGCGCTTCCTCGGCGAGTTCCTCCCGTCGCCCGGCGTCCCCGCGCTCAAACGGTCGCAAAAAGTCGTCGTCACCACCGAGCGCGGCCACGAGATGGGCGAAGTCCTCTGCCCCGCGACGCCGCAGGCCCTCGCCGCACTGCCGGACCCGACGCGCGGCACAATCATCCGCGTCGCGACCGACGCCGACCTCGCGAAGATCGCCGCGCTCGCGGCCGACCGGGACAAGGTGTACGACAAGTGCGTCGAACTCATCCGCCAGCACCGGCTCGCGATGCAGGTCGTGGACGTGGAGCAACTGTTCGGCGGCGAGCGGCTGCTCATGTACTTCATCTCCGAGAACCGGGTGGACTTCCGCGAACTCGTGAAGGGCATGGCCCGCGAGTTCCGAACGCGGATCGAACTGCGGCAGATCGGCGTCCGCGACGAGGCGAAGCTGCTCGCCGACTACGGCGACTGCGGCCGCCCCGTCTGCTGCAACACCCACCTCGCGGTCATGCCGCCGGTCAGCATGCGGATGGCGAAACTTCAGAAGGCGACGCTCGACCCCAATAAGATTTCCGGGCGGTGCGGCCGGCTGAAGTGCTGCCTGCGGTACGAGCAGGACGTGTACGAGGAGTTCACGAAGGAACTCCCGCCGGTCGGCAGCCGGGTGGTGACGAGCAAGGGCCAGGGCAAGGTGCTCGCCCAGGAGGTGTTGGCCCGGCGGCTGCTCGTGGAGTTCGAGGACGGCCGCCGGCAGCCGGTCGCGGCCGACGACGTGTTGACGCGTCTGTAGAACGGATTCGAGGGCGGTCCGCCGCCCCAGGCGAGGAGTTTGCGGTGAACCAGAAGTTACTGGACTTGATACAAGACGACCCGCGGTACATGTACGAGGCTTACGAGTTCGTCTGCGAGACGGTGACGTACACGCAGGAGCGGCTCGGCCGCGTGCCGGGCGGCCGCCGGGAGCCGGCCGAGGACAACCACGTCTGCGGGGAGGAACTCCTCCGCGGGGCGTGCGAGTTGGCGATCCAGCAGTTCGGCATGATGGCCCCGGTCGTGTTCAAGCTCTGGGGCGTCCACGCGACCGACGACTTCGGCGAACTCGTGTTCAACCTCATCAAGATCGAGCAGCTCAGCAAGTCCGACCGGGACGACCGCGAAGACTTCCGCGACGTGTTCGACCTCCACGCGGCCCTGGCCGACGGGTACGAACTGACGACCGCCGCCTACCCCGCCCGGAAGGTGGACCGATGAGCTTCGCCCGCATCCGGCTGATCGTGGCCGCGCTCGCGTTTGTCGGCTGGCTGGCGTGGCTGGCCGTCGCCGTCGCGAACAAGGGGACGGTGCAGATCGTCTCGACGGCCCAACTGACGGAGGCCACGCACGTCGTCGTTGCGGAGGTGAAGGCGACCGACGCCGGCGAGCCGCTGACGAAGGCGAAGGTGCTGAAGGTGATCCGCGGCCCGGCCGACGTGCCGGGCGAGATCGACGTGGAGCGGCTGGACAAGGCGGTCACGCCGCTGCCGGTGAATGACGCCCGCCGCATCTCGGCCGGCGAGTACGTGCTGCCGCTGGTGAAGACGCCGTTCGGGTGGAAGGTGGCCGGGCTGCCGCGGTCGCCGGGGTTCGAGGGGGCGTCGCCGGACCAGCCGCTGGTCTACCCGTGGACCGAGGACGTGCGGATTCAACTGCGGAAGCTGGGGGTTTTGAAGGACTAAACCTGACTTCCGAAGTCCGGCTTCGACTTCGGAAGTCCAAACGGCAGCGACGGCCTAACCCATCAATGGCGAGCGGTTGCGACCTCGACTTCCGAAGTCGAAGCCGGACTTCGGAAGTCAAGTCTCTGCCTCCCGCGCCCGCTGCTCGACCACCTCTAGCAACAACGGGTGTCGGCCCAACGGCTCCGCGAGTTTGAACGCCACGTCCGGGAACTTCGCCGCCAACTCTTCTCGAATCTCTTCCATGTCCTGCCGCACGTGGACGCCCGGCGAAAGGAAGTACGGCAGCATCGTCACCGCCATCGCGCCGGCCCGGACGCACGCCTCGCCGCCGGCCGGGATGCTCGGCTCCGCCAGCTCCAGGTACGACACTTGGACGTGCCCGTACCGGCCGCGCTGTCGCATCGCGGCGGCGACGTACTCCAGGTCGGCGTTCGCCTCCGCCCGACGGCTGCCGTGGGCGATCAAGAGCAGTGCGTTCATATCTTTAAGGTAGGCCAACCTTGCCGAGGCCGACCACCTGACTTCCGAAGTCCGGCTTCGACTTCGGAAGTCGGAACGGCAACGACTCCCGATGCACGCGACAGTGGCCGCACGGGATCGACTTCCGAAGTCGAAGCCGGACTTCGGAAGTCGGGCCGCTCGGCGGAGCAGACATGATCGGCACGCGGATCGGGAATTGGGTCCTCACCGAGGAGATCGGCACCGGCAGCGTCGGCACGGTCTACCGCGCCACGAACGCCGACCCGAAGTCCGATTCCGATCCCGCCGTTGCCGCCGTCAAGGTGCTGTCGCACCCGCTCGCCCGCGATCCCGCGTTCCAGACCCGGTTCCCGGCCGAGATGCTCGCCCTGCGGCGGCTGACGCACCCGAACATCGCCCGGCTCTACGACAGCGGCGTTCACGCCGGCCTCGCGTACTACGCCTCCGAACTCGTCGAGGGGACGGACGCCGCGAAGCTGCTCGCGAAGGCCGACCAGCCGGGGCTGAACTGGCCGACGTACTTCTTCCGCGTCGCGCTCCAGGCCGCGTGGGCGCTCAAGCACGCCCACCACCGCAGCATCCTGCACCGCGAGCTGAAGCCGAGCAACCTCGTCGTCACGGCCGACGGGCTGGTGAAGGTCACCGACTTCGGCGTCGCGAAGGTGCTGAACCAGGCCCCGCTCACGCTCCCCGCCGAGCCGATGGGCACGGCCGGGTATCTCGCCCCGGAGCACTTCACCGGCAAGCCGCTGACCCGCCGTAGCGACCTGTACGCCCTCGGCGGCGTGCTGTACACGGTCCTCACCGGCCGCCCGCCGTTCCACGCGGCCACGGCCGCCGAGTTCATGCACAAGCACTGCTACACCCTCCCCGACCGGCCGGCGAACTTCGTCCCGAAGCTGCCGCACGAACTCGACGACTTCGTCTGCGGGCTGTTGGCGAAGGACCCGAACCGCCGCCCGGCGAGCGCCGCCGCGATCATCGAGGAACTGGACCAGATTCGCGGCAAGCTCGAACGCAAGGGGGCGAAGGTTCTTCTGCCGCCGAGTCCGGAAGACCCGACCGGCGTTCACGCCCCGCTCCCGCAGCTTCCGGAAGCGACGGCCGACGCCGATACCACAAGCGACCGCCGGGGGAAACTGCTCCGCGCCGGCGTCCTCGGCACGCTGTTCCTCCTCGTCGTCGGCACGATCCTGTTCGCGTTCTTCCGCCCGAGGCCGTCGCCGGAATCGCTCTGGTCGGCGGCGGAACCGCTCATCGCGTCGGACAACCCGGACGACTGGGACAAGGCCCGCGACGAGTACCTCGACCCGCTCGCCCGCTGGCATCCGGACTGGAACGCGGACGAGGTCCGCACGGCGAAGCAGTTCCTGATCGAGCGGAAGGAACTGCGACGGTCGCTCGCCAGCGGCGGCCGGGCGAAGTACGCGTCGGAGGCGGAGCGACTGTACCACCGCGGGCTGAAGCTCGCGCAGGTCGGGGACGGCCCGGAGGCGAAGCGGACGTGGGAGGCGTTGGCCCGCGTCTTCGGCCCGGCCGAGGTCGAGCGGCGGTGGGTCGAGTTGGCGAAGCAGGGGCTGGCGGAACTGCCGAAACACCCGATGCCGCGGGCGAACACCGGCCCGGCGGCAGAGGCCATCGCCCAGGCGAGAAAGTTGCGGTCGGCCGGGCAGAGCGCGGAAGCAGACGCTATGTTGAAAGCAATCGAAGACCTGTACCGCGACCACCCGGACGTGTTGGCCCTCGTCCGGGCGGCCCAGCAGTGACCGATAGTTGCCCGTTCTTCCGGAGCCACGCTCGATGGCGAACCCGACGGCGACCGTGACCGAGTACTGCGGCGTCCTCGCCCGCAGCCGGCTGCTCCCGGCGGCCGACGTGGCCGCCGTCGCCGACCGGTGGCGCGGCGAGTCGAAGGCCACCGACGCCGAGGTCGATTCCTTCCGCAAGTACCTCGTCGCCCGCCGGCTGCTCACCGAGTACCAAGCCGCGATGGTCCAACGGGGCCACGCCGAGGGGTTCTACGTCGGCGGGTACGTCATCCAGGACCGGATCGGCAAGGGGCAGATGGCCGGCGTGTACAAGGCCGTCCACAACACCGGGCAGGTCGTCGCGCTCAAGGTGCTGTCGGCGTCGAAGGCCCGCAACCCCCACCTCCTCGGCCGGTTCCAGCGGGAGGCCCGGCTGCTCACGCAGCTCGACCACCCGAACATCGTGCGGGCCTTCCAACTCGCGTCCACGGCCGGCGAGAACGGCGGCCCCGGCGTGCATTACATCGTGATGGAACACCTCGAGGGCGAGACGCTCGACGAGGTGCTGGGCCGCCGCAAGAAGCTGACCCCGGCGGAGGCCGCGCGGCTGGTCACGCAGGCCCTCCGGGGGCTGCAGCACCTGCACGAGAAGCGGATGGTCCACCGCGACCTGAAGCCGGCGAACCTGATGCTCGTGCCGGCCGGGCCGGCGAAACAAGACTCGACCGCGGCCGCCACGCTCAAGATTCTCGACATCGGCCTCGGCCGGGAGATGTTCGACGACGAGAGCGTCTCGACGCAGGACCTGCACCTGACGGCCGAGGGCGCGCTGGTCGGCACGCCGGACTACCTGGCCCCGGAGCAGGCCCGCGACGCCCGCGGGGCCGACGTGCGGGCGGACATCTACAGCCTGGGGTGCGTGCTGTACGCCTGCCTCGCCGGGCGGCCGCCGTTCGTCGAGAAGAACGTGATGACGACGATGGTGAAGCACGCGACCGAGCCGCCGCCGCCGATCGCGCAATTCGCCCCCGGCACGCCGCCGGGGTTGCAGGCCGTGTTGGCGAAGATGCTGGAGAAGGACCCGGCCAACCGCTACCAGACGCCGGCCGACGCCGCGCTCGCCCTCCGCACCTACGTGCCGCCGGACGCGGCCGAGCCGATGACGACGACGATCCTGCCCGGCTACCAGGAGTTCCTGAACAGCGACGACGGGACGCAGCCGATTCCGGCGGCGATCAAGCCGGACCCGAAGCCGCCGATCCGCGTGAACCCGGACCCGCCGGTCCCGCCGGCGATGCCGCGGCCGGACTCGGCCGGGGCGAAGGTCCGGCCCGGCGGGATCGCGACGCCGACGGCCGCGCCGCCGAAGCCGAGGGCGAGCGTGGCCGGCCCGCCGTCCGGGAAGATCAAGATGGGGACCGGCCTCGCCGCGGCGCTGGCCGGGGCGAACGCCGGCGTCGCGACGGCGGCCCCGCCGCCGCTGAAGCCGCCGTCCGTCCCGCCGCGGCCGTCGCCGCTGCCGCCCGCCGGCCCGGCCCCCGCCCCGGTCGGCGAATTCGACGTGGAGTTGATGTCGTCCCCGCTCACGGACCCGGCCGACGTGCTGCAGGCGCGGATGGCGGAGACGAGCATCCGACCGCTGTACGACCTCGACCGCCGCGACTTCATCATGCTCTCGCTGGGCGCGGGGGGCGTGCTGGCGGCCGTCGGCCTCGGGCTGCTGGTGGCGCGGCTGCAGGGGAGCAAGATTCAGGGCGGCGACGAGGAATCGCAACCGGGGCAGCCGTAACAGACACCTTCAACGAAACCGGCTGTCGCGATCCCGCGGGGACATAGTAGTAGGCACACTCCGTGTGCCGTCTCCTGTCGGTCGCGGAAACCTGCACGAACTCACCGCGACGGGAAGGAAACGGCACACGGAGTGTGCCTACTACTATGACCCTCACCGCCCGCCACTACGCCACCCAGCTGCCGATCGCGCTCGCGGTCGAGGCCGGCCGCATCGTCTCGGTTTCCCCTGCCCCGGACGCGGCGGACCTGCCGTGGGTCGCGCCGTCTTTCTTCGACATCCAAATCAACGGCTGCCTCGGGAAGGGGTTCGTCTCGCCGACGCTCACGCCGGCCGACGTGCGGCTCATCGCCGACACGTGCCGCGACCACGGCATCGGCGGGTTCCTCCCGACGCTCATCACGAACAGCTTCGAGAACATCCGCCACGGCTTCGCGACCCTCACGCACGCCGTTGAGTCGGACGCCGACCTGGCCGGCCGGATGCCGGGCTACCACCTGGAGGGGCCGTACCTGTCCGCCGAGGACGGGCCGCGGGGGGCGCACCCGCGGGAGCACGTCCGCGACCCGGACTGGGACGAGTTCCGCCGCTGGCAAGACGCCGCGGGCGGCCGCATCCGCATGGTGACCGTCGCGCCGGAACGGCCGGGGATGCTGAAATTCATCGAGCAACTGTCGGCCGCGAACGTCGTCGTCGCCATCGGCCACACGGCCGCCACGGGGCAACAGATTCGCGACGCCGTGCGGGCCGGGGCGAAGACGAGCACGCACCTCGGCAACGGCTGCCACGCGACGCTACCGCGGCACGAGAACGTGATCTGGGAGCAGTTGGCGTGCGACGACCTGTTCGCGAGCATCATCCCGGACGGCCACCACCTGCCGGCCGCGGTCGTGAAGTGCTTCGCGCGGGCGAAGGGTGACAAACTGCTCATCACGTGCGACGCCGGGAACCTCGCCGGGCTGCCGCCGGGCCGCTACCGGGATTGGGGCACGGACCTCGAAGTGCTACCGGGCGGGAAGATCGTCGTGACGGGGACGCCGTACCTCGCCGGGTCCGGCAGCTTCACGGACACGTGCGTCGCCCACGTCATGCACGCCGCCGGCGTGTCGCTCGCCGAGGCGATCGCGATGGCGAGCGTCCGGCCGCGGGAATTACTCGGCCTGCCGGTCCCGCAGCTCGCCGCCGGCGCGGCCGCGGACCTGGTGCTGTTCGAGCTGACCGACGGCCAACTCCGGGTTCGCGGGGTCGTGAGTTGATCCCACGTTCGACGGCCCGTCGCCCTTCATATTCAAACAATCCGCCCCGCCGCCGCTTGACCCGGCCGGCGTGCCGTCCCACAGTTTCCTGTCGCCCGCCCACACCAGAAAGCCCTCGATGCCCGCCGTCCCTACGTCGGCCTCCCCGCTCACGCACCTGAAACGCGCCTTCGGCTGGAACCTCGGCAAGGTCGTGCCGTCCGCCACGGAGGCCGACGCGCTCGCCGCCGCCGGCATCACCGACCCGGCCGTGCAGCGGTACGCCGCCTGGCGGCGGAGCCTCTTGCTCGTCGCCCTCGTGCCGACGGCCCTCGCGTTCGCGTTGTCCCTCCTCGACACGATTCAAACCGGGTTCGGCGAACTCCGGCCGCTCGGCGTCGCCCTCGAAATCGCGTGGCTGCTCGCGGCGCTCGGCCTGCCGCTCGCGTGCCTGCTCGGCGTCTTCCGGTGGAAGCGGCCCGGCGCGACGGCCTCGGTCCTCACCGCCGCGTGGGGCGCGACATTTCTCATCCCGTTCGTGTACGCCCTCCTGCCGGTGAACGCCCTCTATCACGTCGAGCCGATCGAGCTGCCGAAAGTCTCGATCTCGGCGACGGCCGCGTCGCCTCCGACGAAGGGAGCCGAGACGGACGAGGACGACGAAGGGGACGAGAAGCCGACGACCCCGCTCGACCGGACGAAACTGGAAAAGGCCCTCGCGCTCGAGGAGCTGGCGGTCGAGTTCGTGCTGGCCGGCAGCAGCTACCTGCTCCTGTTGCCGGCCGTGCTCGCGCTCATCCCCGGCACGATGAACGGCTGCCTGCGGATCAAGTCGCTGCTCCCCGCCTCGCAACTTCCGGGGTGGCTGCTCGTCTGCGCCGCCCCGGCGTTCCTGATGTTCTGGCTGGTCATCCTCGTCCTGGCGAACCACCTCGCCCGCAGCCCGCTGCTCATCCTCGGCGTCATCCTCTGGTCCGGGGCGTCGATCTGGTACACGCTCCGCGGCCGGGTGTTCGTGCAGTCGCAGGTCGGCGAGGCGGATGCGGCGAAGATCGGCGGCGTGAAGCGGCTGGTCCTCGTCACCACGCTCGTCGGCCTCGGCCTCCTCCTCGCGTTCGCGGTAACGACGAAGGTGCTCGGCCTGAATCTCATCGGGTTCGACCGGTCGGCGGCGGTGGCGACGAAGATCGAGGAACTGAGCGAGGACGACGAGGTGAGTTTGGAAGACGTGCAGGCGGCGCTGGCGGAGTCGAAGTCGTTCGTGTACGCCCTGGACCTGTCGTCGTGGCGGTTCGTCGTGGACTTCCTGGCGAAGCTGCTCGTGGTGACGGCCGTGTTCGCGGACTTGGTGTTGCGGGCCACGGTCGTCGCGTGGCGGAACGATCAGGCGCTGCGGGCCGACCGCGGGGCGGCCGCGTACGACGCGAGCGCCACGGCCGCCGTCGCCGCCCTCTGAGCGGGTGACGAACCTGGCCGGGGCAGATTCAAAACGCGGACTTACCCCCGCGGTGGCGCGCCGTGTGCTACGGTGACGGAGGGACCGGAGGGCGGCCGCGTGGCGGACAGTCAGAAAACGACGGTGAACATCACCGCGGACTGGCAGCGGCTGGAGCGGCACGCCTGGGAGAAGTTCCGCCCCCGGCTCGAAGCCGTGCGGTCGCTGGCGGACGTTCACGCCCTCCTCGCCGACGCCCCGCCGGTCGGGTCGCCGAGTTCCCCGTTCTTTTCCAACCTCGCGTTCTTCCTCGTCACGTTCCGGCCCGCGCCGGGGACCGGGCCGGACGAACTGGCCCTATACGAACCACTCTTGCAACGGCTGGCCGCCGCCGGCGACCTCGACCGCCGTGACGCGGCGGTCGGCCTGGCCGTGATCCGGAACGCCGCGGTTTAGGAGGCCACACTCAAACGAAGAACCCCGGCGTGTCGGCCGGGGTTCGCGTTTTTGTTTCGGTCGGTCGTCGATCAATACCGGCCGCCGCGGCCGCCGCCGCCGTACCCGCCCCGGCCGCCACCGCCGCCGCCGTACCCACCCCGGCCACCGCCGCCGCCGCCGCGGTCTTCCCGCGGCTTGGCCTCGTTCACCGTCAGCGTCCGGCCGTCGAGCTGCGCCCCGTTCAGGGCCTGGATCGCCGCGTCCCCGCCGTCGGCCATCTCGACGAACGCGAACCCGCGGGGCCGGCCGGTCTCCCGGTCCATGATGAGTTGGACCTTGTTGACCGTGCCGTACTGGGAAAAGGCCGTCCGCAACGTCTCCTCCGTGGTGGAGAAGGACATGTTGCCGACATACAGATTGCTGGCCATACGAAGCTCGACGTGGAACGAGTGGAAGGCGGGATTTCGGCCGCGGCCTTCAGCAGTTGGAAATGACCGACTGATGGAATTAGTATACGCACGCCGCCGGCGGTTTACGAGCCGAGAATCGAGAATGGGGAAAGTTCGTCACGCCCCCCTTCTCAGTCACGGCCTTCGGTGTCCGGGGCGTTTGCGGGGTGGCCGGCTCAGAGTCTTCGATGCGCCGGTAAGGCGCGCCGGGGGCATCGAAGACTCTGCCCCGGCCACCCGAACCGCGTTGTTGGCGTGGTTTCCTGCGCGGCTCAGTAGGGAGTCTTCGCGGGTTCGCGCCGAATTCACTATTCCGTTCTTGCATTCCGCGCCCGAATCGGGTGTCATCTCAGGTAGCCCGTGGACCCCACGTCTGGCCGCACTCGCCGGGCAACCGACTGCGACTCCGCCGGAGGCGGACCATGAACCTGGCCCCCGACTTCTTCGACACCCGGACCCGCAACTGGCGGGCGCGGCTGGCCATCAGCGCCGACCTCATGCGGGAACTCAGCCGGTACTCGGACCCGCAGGAGATGTACCGCGTCTTCACCCGGCGGATGGGCCAACTCTTCCCGACCACCCGGCAGCTCACCCTGTCCCGCCGGGGGGTCGAGCGGCCGAACGTCCGCGTCACCCGGTTCAACCTGTGGAAGGACATGCCGGAGCCGTTCGCGAACTGGGACCGGTTCCCGACCGTCAGCGGCGGCGTCTTCGAGGAGTTGCTCTACGCCGACGAGCCGCGGCTGATCGGCGACGTGGAACTCAAGGACGGCGACCCGGCCGCGGACTTCCTGGAGGGGCAGCGGTCGCTCCTGGCGATTCCCATCTTCGAACACGGGTCGGCGCTGAACACGGTCGTCGTGACGCGGGAGGAGCCGCACGCCTTCGCCCCGGAGCAGGTCCCGGAGTTGGTGTGGATGACGAACCTGTTCGGCCGGGCGACGCAGACGCTCGTGCTGTCCCAGCGGTTGCGGGCGGCCTACGAGACGGCGGACGCGGAAATCCGCGAGATCGCAGAGTTGCAGCACTCGCTGCTGCCGGCGGAGCTGCCGACGGTTCCGGGGCTGGACGTGGCCGTCCACTACCGGACGGCGAACCGGGCCGGCGGCGACTACTACGACTTCTTCCCGCTGCCGGACGGCACGCTCGGCGTGCTGGTCGCGGACGTTAGCGGGCACGGGACGCCGGCGGCCGTGCTGATGGCCATCGCGCACAGCATCGCGCACGCGGCGACGGCGAAGCCGGGCCGGCCGGGGGCGTTCCTGACGCACCTGAACGCGAACCTGGTCGGGCGGTACAACCGGCACTCCGGCAGCTTCATCACGGCGTTCGCGGCCGTGTTCGACCCGGTGCGGAACACGCTGACCTACGCGAGTGCCGGGCACGTCCCGCCGCGGGTGCTGCGGGCGGACGGGTCGCGGGTGGCGCTGAACCGCGTGCAGCGGCTGCCGCTGGGCATCAGCCCGGCGGGGACGACTTATCCGGAACAAACCATCGACCTCGGGCCGGGCGATCAGGTGGTGCTGTTCACGGACGGGGTGACGGAGACGGTGAACGCGACCGGCGACGTGTTCGGCGTGGAGCGGCTGGACGCTCTCCTGGCGACCCGCCCGGCGACGGCCGAGGGGCTGTTGGACGGCCTGATGGCCGAAGTAGACGCATTCACCAACGGCCCGCCGGCCGACGACCGCACGGTCGTCGTGGTGCGGCGGGCGTGACGTGTCCCGGACCCGTGGAACCCGGAGCGGCAGCGAAGGGGTGG
>NZ_JCABYM010000049.1:12310-78545 GCF_059499385.1 Limnoglobus sp.
GCCGGGCCGGGTGCCCCGGCGCGGGGCCGGGGGGGGGTGGCGGGCGCCCCACCCCCCCCGCCCCCCCCGCTCCGGGTTCCACAAAACTAAACCGCCCCGGATCACTCCGGGGCGGTTCGCGTTTCAGCTTCGATCAGCCCTTCTTCCCCTTGCCGGGCTTTTCACTCTTCTCACTCGGTTTGCTGCTCGGCGGGGGCGACGACGGCTTGCTGCTCGGCGGCGGTGGGGCCGACGGCTTCGACACCGGGGCCGGCGGGGCCGACGGCTTGAAACTGCTCGGCGGCGGGGCCGAGGGTTTGAAACTCGGCGGCGGGCTGGACGGCTTGAAGCTCGTCGGCGGCGGGGCCGGCCGCGACACCGGGGCCGGGGCCGGCCGCGGGTCGATCCGCTGCGGGGCCGGGGGCGGCGGGAGCGACCGCGTGGTTTGCGGGGCCGGCGCGTCGAACCCCTTCGGGTTCGTCGGCGGCTTCGGGTTCGGGGCGGGAGTCGTCGGCTTCGCGGCCGGCGGCGTGGTCATCGGTTTCGCGGCCGGCGGGGTCGGGTTGGCCGGCGCGGTCGGCTTCGGGGCCGGCGGTTGCGGGGCCGGGTTCAACGGCCGCGGCGCGGGCGTCGGTACCGGCGGCGTCGGGTTTACCGGCTTCGTCGCGGGCGGGGTCGTCGGCGGAAGCGGCTTCGGCTCCGGCTTGGGCGTCGGGGCCGGGGTGTTCGGCTTCGGCGACGGCGGCAGCGGCTTCGGGTCCGGCGACGGGGCAGGCGTCGTCGGCGTCGTCGGCTTCGTCGGCATCGGGGCCGGCGTGTTCGGCTTCGTCGGTTCCGGTTTCTGCCCCGCCGTCGGGGGCGTCGGCGTTAGCGGGGCCGGCTTCGGCGCGGGCTTTAGAGCCGCGTTGTTGTTCGCCGCGTTCGGCTTGCCGATCAGCGTGCTCGCCGGCGGCGGAACCGGGTTGGCCTTCGCCGTCGGGGCGGCCACTTGCGCCCGCACGACCGCCGCCTTCGGCACGTCCAGCTTCACGGCCTTCGGGGCGTCGTTCCCCTTCACCGGGACCTGCCCGCGGTCCACGAGGCTCGTCTCCAACTGCTTCCGCTGGGCGGACACCTGCCGCAGTTCCTTCGCGAACTGCTGCTCCCGCACCCGCTGCTCCTGCTGGATCGGCTTCAGCGCGATCGCCTTGTTCGTCGCCGCCACGTTGGTCAGCGAGGTCAGCATCATCTGGTTGTTGTTCACCGTGTTGTTGTTGTTCACGATGACGGTGTTGTTGTTCGTCACGTTGGTCACGTTGTTGGTGACGTTGTTGACGATCACGTTCTGCTGCACCAGCGTCCGCGGCGGCCGGGCGACCGTCCCGTTGAACCGGCCGACGTAGGTGTTGTTGATGTTCGCCGCCCAGAACCGGTCGTTGCGGTTCGCGACCCGGTAGTAGTCCCACAGTGGGTCGTACCCGACGGACCGGCCGACGCTCACGGACACGCCGAACCCGCTGCCGCCGATGCCGACCGCCCACGCGGAGAACCCGCGGTTGACGTACCGGTTCTCGAAGTAGTCGCCGAAGTAGTAGCAGCCCCACCCGCGGCGGACGAACAGCGACGTGTACAGCGCCGGCTCGCTCACCACGATCGTCGGCGTGTAGAAGTACGACGGCCGGGCGTACACGGCCCGCGGCACGTACACCGGCGCGAACAGGACGCCCCGTTCGGCGAGCGGCATGTCCCAGTACCCGTCGATGAAGATGTGGCCGGCCGGCGTCCAGCGGTAGTGCGCCGGGACCCAGACCCAGCCCGGCCGGTGATCGACCCAGAAGCCGGGCCGCCACACGTACCGGTGGCTCCGCCACACCCAGCAGCCGGGGACGTGGATGTGCGTCTCGCTCGGCGCGGGGATCGACGGGGCCAGGTCGAGCGGGGCCGGCGGTTGCGTCAGGTACTCCACGTCCGCGCGGGTGATCTCCGGCGTCGATTCCTGCCAGAACCCGTGGACCCACTGGAATCCGTTGCGGACTTCGCGCCAGCTACCGGGAACCCAGACGCGGCCGGGCGGGGGAACCCTCCAGAACCCGCTGATCCAGATGAAGTCTTCCCGCTCCTCGTCCCAGTGCCAGTAGCCGGGAACCCACTGGACGTTGTCCCCCTCCGGCTTCTGGTCGGGCGGCAGCTCCTCGATGGCGTCCGGCGGCGCTTGGCGGACGAGCACGGCGTCCTTTTGGACTTCGAGCGTGGCGGCGAACGCCTCGTGGACCGGGCCGCGGGCGAGGACTTCCACGTCCGGCTCGGCGGCCGGGGCGACGGTCGGGAACGAGGTGGCGAGGCCGAGGCTGGCGAGGCCGGCGAGTATCAGGCGGGGAAGGCGGGTTCTCATGGCGTACCCTCAACGGGGTGATTTTCAGGCGGGGTGCGGACACCGGCGAACGTGGTCGGCCGGGCAACTTGCGCCGTTACCTTCAAGTTCGCGGCAGAGTTTACCGAACGTATCGGCTACACCGTACCGGACGGGTGAGGATTCCGCAACGGGAAGCCCCGATCCGGCAAAAACGAACCCGCCCGCCCCGAAGGGCGGACGGGTCGGCGAGTCAGGTTCCACACTTCCCGACAAACAAATACATGTGCAAGTCCAGTGCCGGTCTTGTAGGGCGGGTCAAGGCTTTGCGCCGACCCGCCGGGGCATACGCGGCGATGGCGGGTCGGCGCAAAGCCTTGACCCGTTCTACATCACGCCAACGACCACCCCTTGCGGTACTCCCGCTTCAAGAACTGGTCCGCGGCCGGGCAGTTCGTCGCCTTCATCGCGGCCGCGTCCCACTCCAGCTTCTTCCCGGCGCGGTACGCGACGTTGCCGAGGTGGTTCGCCTCCGTGAGCCAGCCCGCGTACTCGAAGTTGCACGTCGTCGCCGCCCCGGTCTTGCAGGCGTGGATCCACTCCAGGTGGTGCCCCATCGACTTCGCGATCGTCGGCTCCGGCGGCTTGAAGTCCTGGTACAACTTCTTCGGCAACAGCATGTGCTTGCCGTAGTCGGCCAGCAGCATTCCCTTGTCGCCGACGAACAGCACGCCGTTGTCCCACTGCGGGATCTTCTTCTGGGCCCAGGCCGCCGGCTTCGCCGTGCCCTGGTGCCACGTCAGCGTCAGGCCGGGCATCCCGTCCCGCGGGCCGTAGGTGTACGTCGCGGACATCGACGCCGGGGCGATCTCCGCGTGCGGCGGCGGGCCGGCCGCCTCGATCGTAAGCGGGGCCTTCAGGTTCAGCGCCCAGAACGGCAGGTCGTTCCAATGGCTGCCGAGGTCGGACGTGGTGCCGTTGCCGAAGTCCCACCACCGGTACCACTTCGGCCCCGGCACGTAGACCGGGTGGAACGGCCGCATCGGGGCCGGGCCGACCCACAGGTCCCAGTCCAGCGTCGCGGGCGGCTTCACCGCCTCCTTCGGCCGCTCGGTCAGGCCGACCATCTCGGCCTTGAACGCCGGGTGGTTCTCGAACTTCCGCGCCTCCTCGACGGATTGAAGCCCCCACGCCCGCGACACCCAGACGTGAACCTCCGTCACGCCGCCGACCGCGTTCGCCCGGACCAATTCGACGACCCGGCGGTAGTTGTCGCTGGCGTGCATTTGCGTGCCCATTTGCGTGGCGACCTTCGCCTTGGCTGCCGCCTCGCGGATGACCCGCGCCTCGTGGACGTTGTGCGTCAGCGGCTTCTCGCAGTAGACGTGCTTGCCGAGCTTCAGCGCCGTCAGCGTGGCGAGGGCGTGCGTGTGCTCGCAGGTGCTGACGACGACGGCGTCGAACTCCTTCGCGTGGTCGAACAGCTTGCGGAAGTCGTTCACCCGGCGGGCGTGCAGGTTGTGCCGCACGGCCGCCGCGTCCATCGCGGTCGCGTCCACGTCGCACACGGCGACGACGTTCTCGCCCTTGATCCCGTTGAGGTTGGCCGCCCCGCGGCCGCCGACGCCGATCCCGGCGACGTTGAGCTTGTCGTTCGCCCCATGGATGCGGGCATACGAGAACGCCGGCAGCGCGACGGCCGCCCCGAGGAACCGACGACGAGTGAACATGATCGTCTCCCGTGTGAATTGGCGAACGGCACGGCGTAAGCGTGCCGGTGGTGTGCGTGCGCAGTACCGGCACGCTTACGCCGTGCCGTTCGCCTTATGGCACTTGCATGATGTACGCGATGAGGTCGGCCATCGCTTCGACGCTAACGTCCTTCTCCAGCCCCTCCGGCATGAGCGAGAGGCCGGTGCTCTTCATCGACTCGATGTTCGACCGGGCGACGGTGTCCTTCAGCCCCTCGCCGCGGACGAACGTGACGCTCGTGGCCGTCTCCGCCTGGATCATGCCGGCGACGGTGCGGCCGTCGTCGAGGTTGCACGTGTAGTTCAGGTACTGCGGGTTCACCTCGGCGTTCGGGTCGAGGACGTTCGACAGGATCGCGTCCACGCCGCGGTTCTTCATGGCCGACAGGTTCGGGCCGAGTTCCTGGCCGACGCCTTCGAGCTTGTGGCACGCGGCGCACGTCTTCGCGAACACGGCCTTCCCCTTCGCCGCGTCGCCCTTCCGGTCGAGGGCCGGGCGGTACTTCTCGACCACGTCCGTCCGGCGGGCCGGCTTGAACGCCGCGAGCAGCGCCGCGGCCCGCTTCTGAATCGCCGCGTCCTTGTGGGCCGTGAGCCGCTTGATCTGCGTGGCGTCGAGGTTCTGCGGGGCGAACATCTTCTTCTCGATCGCGTCCAGGAGTGCCGTCACGCGGTCCGGCTTGGCGAGGAGCGTCTCGCCGGCCGCCGCCCGCAGCCGCGGCGAGAGGGTCTGCCAGTTTTTGAGCAGCGTCTCCGGCAGGGCCGGGTCGTTGAATCGGTCGAGCACGCCGAGGGCCGCGAGTTGCACCTCGCCGGGCTGCCGCAGGTCGAGCAGCTTCACGAGCGTGTCGCGCACGTCGGCCAGCTTGCCGAGGGACAGGGATTGGACCGCTTCGACGCGGACAGGCAACCGTGCCTTTTCGTCGGACGCGGTGACCGATGAAGCCTTCAGGAGTCGTCCGGTCAGTCCTTCATCAATGACTTTTGAAACACCTTCGCGTGCTTTCTTGCCACCGCCGGCGTTGACAGCTTTCACCAGTCTCAAGAGCAAGGCGTCGGACTTACCCTCTTGTTTCAGAGCCTTTAACGTGGACGTGAGATACCAGACGTCATTCTCATCGTCGCGCCGCGAAATCATTGTGGCGAGGTCGGCGAGAACTTGGTGGTCACCATTAGGCTTGGTCCGCACCATGTTGCTTATCGCTGACAGCACTTGCCCGGGGGTTGACGTGCCCCGTTTTCCCGTCAAGGAGCTGAGGAAAGCGGTTTTTGACCAAGTGTCCTTCAATTCAAAGGATAGGTGAAAGAGTGGGGGTGACCATAATAAGTGATCCCCGAAGGTGAAGAGAAACTGATACCGAACTTGGGCGTCCTTCGCTTTCTCAACCTCTTGCCAGATCTCGTCGAGAACTATCGCGTTGGGAATTGCGTCCGGATAAGTTGAAGTTAAGCGAAAAGCATGTTCGCGGACGACAGGATATTTTGAACTCATCGCCACCCGCACTTGCTCCGCCTTGAGTGCGGTGATCCCATGCAGCGCATACAACGCGTGAACGTGGCCGTACTCCGAATATGCGAACACAGATTCATGCATGTTCACGAGTGCCGGAACCGCCGCCTTGTCCTGCCGCTCGTACAAGAGACGGCTCGCCGTCTCGCGGTGCCACGCATTCGGGTGGTCGAGCAGATCCACGAGTTGTGCCGTCGTCATCGCGCCCAACTTCGGCAGCGTCCGCGGCGTGTGGCCTTCCGGCACGACGCGCCACAGCCGGCCGCGGTCGCGGCCGCTCGTCAGGTCGAGGTGCTTCTTGATGACCGGCGGCAGGCTCGCCGGGTGCTCGATCGTTTCCCGGTACATGTCGATCACCGTCAGGCAGCCGTCCGGGCCGTTCGCGAACTGCACCGGCCGGAACCAGTTGTCCTTCGACGCCAGGAACTCCGAGTCCTTGTCGATCCGGTCGGCCCGGTACTGCACGCTCCCCTCCGGCAGCGTCAGCTTCTTGCGGTGGACGAGGCTGCTGCACGCATCGCCGATGAACGCCTGCCCCTTCAGGTCGGGGGCCGCGTCGCCGCGGTAAATCGTCACCCCGGTCGCGCCGGTGAAGTACCCGGTGGAGCGGCCGCCGCCCTCGACGATGCCGGGCGTGATGCCCTGCACGCGCAGCCGGGTGCGGACCGCCCGCCACGGCTCGACCGGCGCGGCCGGGAAGACCTCCGCCTGCGGGCCGTCGGTGGCGATGCTCACCCGCGGCGGCGGGGCGATCAGGTACGGGTTCCGGGCGATGTACCGGTCCTCGTACATCACCTGCTGGATGTGGTCGCTGTTGGACGAGACGAACTTGTGCCCCCAGTCGTCGAACGTCATGCCGTGCTGCGCCCCGCCGCTCGTCGGCCGCAGGTCGAGCGTCCGCGGGTCGAAGTCGAAGTCCCGGCCGTTCACGTTCACCGGCTTGAAGTTCTTGTCGTCCGGCCGCGAGATCGTGCCGCCGCAACTGCTCGCCGACCCGTGGATGCGGTTGTCGAGCGTCCAGAGGAACGTGTTCAACAGCCCCTGGACGTTGTGCGTGCCGAACCCGGTGTAGACGATCTTCTTCACGTCCGCCTTACCGTCGCCGTCGGTGTCCTTCAGGTAGTAGATGTGCGGCGCGTCGCCGACGAACACGCCGCCGTCCCAGCACGCCACGGCCGTCGGCCAGAGCAACCCGTCCGCGAAAACGATCGCCTTGTCGTAGACCCCGTCCCCCTTCGTACTGTCGAGCAGCTTCACGCGGGAGAGCTTCTCGTCGCGGTTCTCCGAGTAGCCGCGCATCTCGACGACGTACAGCCGCGAGTTCTCGTCCCACGCCGCCGCGACCGGGCTGGCGATCTGCGGCTCACTCGCGACGAGTTCGACCTTGTAGCCGGGCTTCATGACGAATTTCTTGAGCGCGTCGGCCGGCTCCGTCGGCGGGATGCGGGGGAGTTCCTTCGCGTAGTCGATCTCGGCTGGCTTCTTCGGTTCGGCGGCGAACGCGGGCAGCAACAAGAACGGGACCAGCAACAACAGTCGGCGCATGTCGGACACCACCGGATGGGATCGAAGAGGTGGTGAGATTCTAGCCGAACGTCAGCGCGGGGAGAAAGGCAAAGGCAGACCGACGGCCGTTTCTTTCGCCGCGCCCGGGGCTGGGGGTTTCGCCTTCGCGCGGTTCAACAGCGGCCGCTCGACCAGGACGTGCAGCAGCCATCCGGACCCCAGGCAGCCGCTCAGGAGAAGCGCGACCCACAGGAGGTGCGTCGGCAGGTTCGTGTTCATCCCGATCGTGACGACCATGATCGTGATCCCGACCGGCAGGTGCATGAGATAAATCGAGTACGACGCATCCCCGACCGCCTGGAGGCGGCGCGGCAGCCGGACGCGGCCGGTGATCTCCCCAGCGACGACGGCGTACACGATCAGCGCGCACGGCGGCCCGAACGCGACGACCCGCGCCCAGAACCGGCCGCCGAGGTCGTCCGGCGTCGGGCCGTGCAACAGGGTCACGAACACTCCGAGCCAGATGAGGGCGACCGCGAGCGCCGCCCGCGACCAACGGACGAACCCGCGGGTGACGACGGCGGCCACGAGCGTTCCGGCCAGGAACTCCAGCACGAACGGGCTGATCGGCAGGTACATCCAGAACGCGGCCGGCGAGACGTTCGCGAACTTCGCCGCGACGATGCCGACGGCCCACGCGATTCCCAGCACCGCGGCCCATCGCTTCGGCACGAGGAACAGCAGGCCGAACGCGAGGTAGAACATCATCTCGTAGTAGAGGCTCCACGTGCCGGGGTTGAACTTCGACGGCTCGTGCCGCGGCACGAGCAGGAGCCACTCGACCCAGTTCGCCACCCACCCCGCCGCGAACACGTCGCCCCCGGCGAACAGGCCGAGCAGCGCGGCCCCGAGGACGCTCGACACCCACAGCACGGGGTATATGCGCCACAGCCGGCGGGCGAGGTAGCGGGGCAGCTTCTTGGCGCGGCCGAGGTGGTCGAGGTGCGCCCAGGTGATGATGAACCCGGACAGGACGAAGAAGACATCGACGCCGGCGTACCCGAACCAGCGGAAGGCGTGGAACGGCCGCCACTTCGACCAGACGTAGCCCTCCCACGACCCGACGTGGTAGCAGACCACGAGCAGGCAGGCGATTCCGCGGAGGGCCTGGAGGTTCTGGAGGGTCGGCCGCATGGCCGCGGAGTGTAGCGGCGGCGGTGGGGATTGGGCAAGGGGGACTGGGAAGGAGCTGGTTTTCAGGCTGAAAGCCTGGGAGTTCATAGCCCAGGGCAACGCCCTGGGCGCGCCTGGGCGGTCGCGGACACGCCGGACGCCCGCGCCCAGGGCGTTGCCCTGGGCTATGAACTCTCACCCCTTCGGGGTGAAAACCGTTACAGCACTTCCTTGATCGGCTCGCCGCCTTCCGTCACGACCGGCATCGGCCGGCCGGTCGGGTCCGTCCACGTCGCGTCCAGCGGGATGTCGAGGTGCTGGAACACCGTCGCCGCGAGGTCGGAAGGCGTCACCTTGCGGGACTTGATCTCGCCCCCGCGGTGGTCGGTGCTGCCGACCGCCTGCCCGTGCTTGCCCTTGCCGCCGGCCATCAGCATCGACATTACGGCCGTCCAGTGCTCGCGGCCGGCGTCCTTCGTCATCACCGGCGACCGGCCGAACTCGCCCATCATCAGGATCAACGTCGAGTCCAAGAGGCCGCGGCTGTCCAAATCCTCGATCAGCGCCGCCAGCGCCCGGTCGATGGTCGGCAGGATCGGCGTCAGCCCCTTCTGGATGCCGCCCCACGGCGGGACGTTGTCGCCGTGGTGGTCGAAGTACCCCCACCGGCCGCTGACCAGCACGAACGTCGTCCCGGCCTCCACCAGCCGGCGGGCGAGCAGCGCCTTCTCGCCGACGCTGACGCGGCCGTAGGTGTCGCGGACCTTCTCCGACTCCCGCGACAGGTCGAACGCCTCCCGCACGGCGGACGACAGGACCATCTCCTGGGCCATCGCCGTGTACCGGTCCACCTGTTGGAACTGGGCCTGGGTGTCGAGTTCCCGCCGCACCGTGTCGAAGTGCTGGCGCAGCGCGGCGCGGTCGTGCAGCTGGTCGAGCTGCAACCCCTTCGGCAGCGCGAGGCGGCCGGGGAGTTCGTTCCCCTTGACCGGCTCGAACGCGGCCCCCATGTGCCCGGCCCCGTACACGTCGGCCTTCCAGGAGTCCGCGAGGCCGAGGAACGCTGGCATTCCGGCGACGTTCGACCCGCGGAACTTCGCCGCGACCGACCCCATCGCCGGGTAGCCGCCGCCGTCCTTGCCGTCCTCCGTCCGCCGGGCGAGGGCGCTCCCGGCCTGCATCGTGATCGGCGTGTGGTTACTCGCGGAGCAATCGACGGCCCGCAGCACGCTGAGCTTGTGGGCGAGCCGAGCCTGCCGCGGTAGGTGTTCGCAGAACTGAATCCCCGGCACGCTGGTGGCGATCGGCTTGTACGGCCCGCGGATTTCGGCGGGCGCGTCCGGCTTCGGGTCCCAGGTGTCGATCTGACTCGGCCCGCCGGACAGCCAGAACAGAATGACGGCCTTCGGGTCGCGGGCCTTCGTCGGGCTGGTGGCGCGGAGCGTGTCGGCGAGGGTCAGCCCGGCGAACCCGGCGAGGCCGGTCTGGAGGAACCACCGGCGGGAGCCGACGCGGAGCAGGTCGGCGGTCGGCGGCAGCAACGGGTTGGCGCGGGCGGCGGCGGCGTGAGAAGGCATCGCGGGCCTTTCCGGCGGACGTGGAGGGAATTGAAATGTAGCCGAGCGGCGGGGAAAAAGCGAGGGAAATAGTAGTAGGCACACTCCGTGTGCCGTCCCCTTCCTGCCGCGGGGCGTTCGTCCGAGCCGCTGCGACCGATCATAGTAGTAGGCACACTCCGTGTGCCGTCTCGTCCATGCGCCCGGAGAGTTCGCCCGAGTCGCGGCGGCGGACAGCAGACGGCACACGGAGTGTGCCTACTACTATGGCGCGTGTTTCTCCAGGAACGCCTTCAGCGCCGCGTAGAAATCGGACGTGAACCAGGCGTTGTGCTCCTGCCCCTCCATCCGGTGAAACGCCTTCGGCTCGTTCGCGACCGCGAACAGCGCCTCGCCCAACTCGAACGGGACGGTGCGGTCCGCCGTGCCGTGCGCGACGAACACCGGCGTCCGCACCCGCGGCAGCTTCGCGAGGCTGTCGAACCGATTAGACATCAGCGTGTGCGTCGGCAGGAACGGGAACAGCGACTTCGCCGCCGCCGGCAGCGACGTGAACGTCTTCGTCAGCACGAGCGCCTTGTGCTCGTGCCGGACGGCCAGCTCCGTCGCGACCCCGCCGCCCAGGGACTCGCCGAACAGGATCAGCTTTGCCTTCGGGACGTGCTTCTCGTTCGCGAGCCACGCGATCATCGCGTCGCCCGCGGCGTAGCACCCGGCCTCGGACGGGCTTCCCGCGCTCTTGCCGTAGCCGGGGTAGTCGAACAGGAGCACGGCCGCGCCGAGAACCTTCCGCAGCTCGATGGCCGTCCGGGAGCGGTGCGAGAGGTTCCCGCCGTTGCCGTGGGCGAAGAGGACGACATCCGCGCCGGGCGTCGAGGGGAAATACCAGCCGTGGATTTTCGTCCCGTCCGGGGTGGCGGTCCACACGTCCTCGCAGTCGGCGACGGGGCATGGCACCCACGACTCGGCGGCCGTGTTGCCGGGGTAGACGAGGCGGTTTTCGAGCCACTTCATGACGACGACCGTACCGAGCCAGACGGCGGCGAGAAACAGGAACAGCCGGCGAACCCGCCGCCACCGGCGCGGGCGGGGCGTCACGGCTTCCGCCGCGTGAGCAGCCACCCGACCGCGATCAGCCCCCAGCACGCGGCCGGCGGCCAGTCCCCGACTCTCGCGTACAGGCTCTCCCGCTTGTCGAGCCGCAGCTTGTCCGTCACCGGGCCGACGTGGTGGATGCTCTTCTTCACCGTGTCGTGCGGCAGCGCCTGGACGACGCCGTCCGAGTTGATGATCGCCGAGACGCCCATGTTCACCGCCCGCACGACCGGCCGCCGGGCCTCGACCGCGCGGAACTTGCACACCGCCAGGTGCTGCTCGTGCTCCTCGGACCCGCGGAACCAGCCGTCGTTCGAGATGTTCACCAGGAAGTCCACCGGCCGGTCGTCGCCGTCCTTCAGGTTGTACTGCCGGGCGAGGTACGGCTCGCTGTCCTCGTAGCAGATGAGCACGCCGAACGTGTACTGCACGTCCCCGGACATGAACGCGAACCGCGTCCGCCTCTCCCCCGGCTTGCACGAGTAGTCGTGCCGGTACGGGGTGAAGTTCTGCAACCACGGGAACAGGCCCTTCAGCGGCACGTACTCGCCGAACGGGACGAGGTGCATCTTGTCGTACCGGCCGCTCGTCGCGCCGTCCGGGGCGAGCAGGACGGCCGAGTTGTACCGCCACGTCCGCTCGCCGTCCCACTCGTCGAGGCCGGTCCCGAGGAGGACGTTCGTTTGCCACCGGGTGAAGGCGTGCCGCTCCAAGTCGGCGTTGAGCTTCAACCCGTCCTTGACGCGCTCCGGCAGCTCCCCCTTCACGCCGTCCGCCACGGCCGTGACGCCGAGCGGGTAGCACGTCTCCGGCCAGACGATCAGGTCCGGCCGGCGGATCGCCGCGGTTTCGCAGAGGCGGTTGTACTCCTTGAACAGCAACTCCTCGTCGTTCATCTTCACGTCCTGGGAGAAGTCCGCCTGGATCGCGGTGACCCGCGGCCCGACCGCGAACTCCTCGTGCTTCAGCCGGCTCACGCCGTACCCGTAGGTCAGCAGCAGGAACAGGCAGGCGAACGTGGCCGACCACATCTCGCGGTAGAAGCCCGGCTTGTACGCGGGTGGCCACTTCAACAGCCGTCGCACGGCCGGGGCGCGGAACGCCCACTCGGCGAGCATCCCGTTGAAGAACGCGACGAGGAACGAGATGAGCCAGACGCCGCCGAGGTCGGCGACCTGGATCAGCGGCGGGTAGTCGTGCTGCGTGTGGCCGAGGTAGTACCACGCGAACCCGATGAGCTGGTGCGCCCCGAGCGGCTTGAGGAACGGGAACCCCGTGGGGAAGTGCGCCCGCACGTACTCGAGCGCGACCCAGACGACCGCGACGGCGAACGGCAGCGGCAGCCACGACAGCCGGTCGAGCCGGCGAATCAGTGCGAGGCCGATGGGGAAGTAGAGGGCCGACGTGAGCGCGAGGCCGACCCACGCGGCGTACATGGCCGGGTGCGCGACGCGAATCCACTGGAGCGCCGGCAGGAAGAACGCATACCCGCCGAGGAAGGCGGCGAAGTACCGGCGGCGCGGGCTGACGCCTTCCGCCCGCACGAGCGTCAGGAACGGCACGAGCGCGAAATAGGCGACGAACCCGAGGTTGAACGGGTAGAACGCGAGCCACAGCAGGAGGCCGGACAGGATCGCGGGGGCGAAGACACGGGGCTGCGTCACGGGGAGTCCTTATTCAGTCGTGGCGAACGGCAACACGTCAACCGCATCCCCGGCCGCGTAGTTCACCTCGCCCGGCGGCAAAACCAGGAACGAGTCCGCCTCCAGCAGCGCCCGCAGGTCCGGCGAGCCGAACCACGGCAGTCCGCACGCCCGGCCGTCGGCCGTCCGCCTCGCCGGGTGGTACGTCGGCCGATTGTTGTTCGCCCGGAACGGTTCGCTCAAGGCCAATCGTTGAACCCCCGGCCCGCGGTCCACGTGGCCGCCCAGCACCCGCAGGGCCGGCTTCACGAACAGCTCGAACCCGACGAACGAACTCACCGGGTTCCCCGGCAGCCCGAACACGAGCGTGTCCCCCTTCGTGCCGAACAGCAACGGCTTCCCCGGCTTCATCCGCACGTGATGGAAGTGGGCCGTCACGCCGAGGCCGGCGAGCACCTTCGGCACGAGGTCGAAGTCGCCGGCCGACACGCCGCCGGCCAGGACGACGACGTGCGACGTAATCAACCCTTCGTTGACGAACGACCGCAGCACCTCCGCGCGGTCGGTCGCGATGCCGATGTACCGCGGCAACCCGCCGGCGCGGGTCGTCTGCGCGACGAGCATCGGGCCGTTGCTGTTGCGGATCTGCCCCGGCTTCGGCTTCTTCAGCGGCTCGACCAGCTCGTCCCCGGTCGCGATGATCGACACCCGCGGGAACGGGTACGCGGCGACCGTCGTGCGGCCGACGGACGCCAGGAGGCCGAACGCCGCCGGCGTCATCACCGTCCCGGCCGGGATGACCACGTCGCCGGCCTTCATCTCCGTCGCCCGCGGTAGGACGAACTGGCCGACGGTCGGAACCTCGCGGACGACAACCGTGGTCAAGGACGACGAGTCGGTCTTCTCGCGCATGACGACCGCGTCCGCCCCGTCCGGGATCGGCGCGCCGGTGAACAGCCGGGCCGCCTCGCCGCGACCGACCGCTTTCGTCGGCAGCTTCCCGGCCGGGATTTCCTCGATCACCGTCAACTCGACGTTCGGCGTCACGTCGGCGGCGCGGACGGCGTACCCGTCCATGAGCGACTTGTCGAACGGCGGCGAATCGACATCCGAAGCAACGTCGGCGGCGATGACCTGGCCGAGCGACGACGACATGAGGGCGGTGAAGTCGCGGGGCAGCCGCTTCGCGTGCTTCAAGACAATTTCGCGGGCGGCGGCAACGTCGAGCATGGACAACCCCTTCGCCCGAACCCCGGTGCGCGGGCGGGCCTATCGGTTTAGTTATGAACTGGGGGATACCGACGGCACGGATCGGTCTAACAACGCGGCCGAGAAGGGGTGACGGGGAAGAAGTGCGCGGTCGCCTGTCGGTGTCGGGGGAAATCGCCCGCGGTCCGCGCCGGCGCGGACCGCGGGCCGGAACGCTCTACTTTCCGACGCAGTAGAGCGTCTTGTCCGTGCGGATCACGATGGCTCCACCGCTGACAGCCGGCGTGCCGAGAATCTCCTCGCCAAGGTCGTTCGTGCCCAGAATCTCGGCCGTGCGGCCGGCCTTGAACACGGTCGTCAGCCCCTTCTCGGCGAACACGTACACCTTGCCGTCGCCGGCGATCGGCGACGCGGACGCCTTGTCCTTCTGCCCGTACCGCTCGGCCCAGAGCGACTCGCCGGTCTTCGCGTCGGCCGCGTTCACCACGCCCGCCCCGGACGCGGCGTAGACGACGCCGTCGTAAATCACCGGCGACGACATGCCGCCGGACAGCTTCGCGGACTTCCACACCTCCGTCGCCTTGCCGTCCGCGATGGTCAGCGCGACGAGGCCGCGGCTCGGCGTGTAGACCACGCCGCCGAGGACCGTCGGCGTCGGGATGTCGCCGCCGACCCCCTTGTGCGTCCAGAGCTTCTTGCCGGTCGCCGCGTCGTAGGCGGTCAGCCCGTCGCGGCCGGGGAACAGGATTTCCGGCGTCCGGCCGTCGAGCGACCGCGTCACCGGCGTCACCCAGTTGATCTCGCGGGTGCGGTCGGACTTCCACAGGTTCACGCCCGTCTTCGTGTCCACGGCCGCGAGGAACGACTCGCCGGCGTTGTCCATCGGCACGATCAGCTTGCCGTCCGCGAGGATGGGCGACGACGCCATGCCGACCTGGTTCGTGATGCTCGGGTAGTCGCCGACGAGCGACCGGTACCACCGCAGCGTGCCGTCGGAATCGAACGCGGCCAGGTCGCCGGTCGCGAACAGGGCGTACACGCCGGCCTCGTCCGCCACCGGCGTCGGGGCGGCCATGCACGTCATCGGGTGGCAGTTCGTCCCGCCGGTCGCCGCGAGCTGCCGGTGCCAGAGCTTCTCGCCCGTCTTGAAGTCGTAGGCGAGGACGTGCAGCCGGTCGTCCTTCTTGCCGGACGACGCGGTGACGTACACCTTCCCGCCGACGACGACCGGCCCGGACACGCCGCGGGCGGGAATCTCGGCCTTCCACCGGTGGCCCTCGGTCTTGGTCCACTTCACCGGCAGGTCCTTCTCGTCCGTCACGCACGTCCCGTTCGGCCCGCGGAACTGCGGCCAGTCCCCGGCGGCGGCGGAACCCGCGAACCCGAGGACCGCGAGCAACAACAGAAATCGCGACATCACTTCCCCTCCGGCGAGACGAGCTTGAACGGGACCGCGCCGCCGGTGGCGTCGCACACGCGGAACTGGAACGCCCAGTTCTGCGCCCACTGTTCCGTCTGGTTGTTCTGGCAGACCTTCAACAGAATCTCGTTCTTCCCGGCCTTGAGCGTGACCTTGCACGCGTGCTGGTCCATGGCGTGCCCGTGGTGGTACTCGTCGCGCTCGAACACCGGCTTGCCGTTGAGGAAGAACTTGACGGACGTGATCGACCCGGCCCGCAGCTCCGCCGGCGTCTCCTTCTCGACCTCGATGACGGCGTAGGCGTAGGACGCCGCGTCCTTGTGCTTCGTCAGTTCCGCGTTCAGGTCCACCATGCCGTAGTCTTTGTCCTTCACTTTGCCGCTGACGGCCTTCCACGCGACCTTCGCGCCGCCCTTGCCCTCGTAGGTCGCCTTCAGATCGACACCCTGTTCCGGCGGGTAAACTTTCGCGAACCCTTCGCCCTTCGTGCTGTCGAACGGGCCGACGACGTGCCAGCCGGTCACGAACCCGAAGTGCGACGTGACCTCCGCCTCGGACTTCTTGAGCGTCTTCGCGATGGCCTCGACCTGGTCCTTGTCGCGGGCGGCCGGGAACAGTTCGGCCAGCTTCGCCGCGTCGTCCTTCGCGTCCGCGAGGCGGGCCGCGATGGCGTCCCGGCGGAGTTCGAGGCTCGGGTCGTTCGCCATGCCGACGATCAGCTTCGCCGCCTCGTCCTTCTTCTGCTTCGCGAACAGTTCGTAGGCGATCCGTCGGGCGGAAGGATCATTCGTCGTTGTGGTAAGGAACGCCTTCAACTCGTCGGCCGACGGTTTCTTCCCGGCCTTCTCGTCCGCTTGAACGATGGCATCGACGGCCGACCGCAGCCAGTTCGCGGCCGTGGGGTTGGCCCCGTCGAACGCGGTGAGGGTCGGGATGAGGGCCGCGTTCCCTTGCGCCACGAGCTTCTTCCACGCGGCGGCCGCCGCCTCGTTCCCTTGTCCCTCGCGGCCGACGGCCTTGATCGCCTTCAGGGCGTCCGCGACCTCCGGCGGGTCCGCCCCGACCCCGCGGCCGACGGCGAGGGCCGCCACCGCGACCGCCAACAACACTCGACGCATTCGGAATCTCCTCGAAGGAATGAACCGGGTCAGTTTCGCGGATCGCCGGGCGATTGTCGATGTTTTTCCCCCGAACCCGACCAAGTGAAAGATATGTACGAATTAACATTATAGGTGTCGCGTCAACCCAGGTGGCGATTCCGCCACGGGGGCCACCCCGTGGCGGTGGCGGCGGTGGCGTTGGGGCCTGTCAGACTGGCAGGGCGGCGTTTCCGGCTTCCGTTCTACAATGATCGCACTTTCCCCGAACGCCGGAGCCTCTTCACATGGCCGCGACGCGAATCGAAACCGACACGATGGGCAAGATCGAAGTGCCGACCGACCGGTACTACGGGGCGCAGACGGCCCGGTCGCTGATCCACTTCGCCATCGGCGACGACACGATGCCGCGGGCCGTCATCCGGGCGTTCGGCGTTCTGAAGAAGGCCGCCGCGATGACGAACGCCGCCCTCGGCCTGCTGCCGAAGGAGAAGCTGGCGCTCGTCGAGAAGGCGGCCGACGAAGTGATCGCCGGGACGCTCGACGGGCACTTCCCCTTGCGCGTCTGGCAGACCGGCAGCGGCACGCAGACGAACATGAACGTGAACGAGGTCATCTCCAACCGGGCCATCGAAATAGCCGGCGGGGAGATGGGGTCGAAGAAGCCGGTCCACCCGAACGACGACGTGAACATGTCGCAGTCGTCCAACGACACGTTCCCGACGGCGATGCACGTCGCCGCCGCGGAGGAGGTCGTCCACCGGCTGCTGCCGAGCGTGAAGGAGCTGCGCGACACGCTGCACAAGAAGGCGGAGGCGTTCGCCGGCGTGGTGAAGATCGGCCGCACGCACCTGATGGACGCCGTGCCGCTGACGCTCGGCCAGGAGTTCAGCGGGTACGTCGCGCAGATCGACTTCGCGGTAAAGGCCATCGAGCAGACGCTGCCCGGCGTGTACGAACTCGCCCTCGGCGGCACGGCCGTCGGCACGGGGTTGAACGCCCACCCGGAGTTCGCCGTGAAAGTGGCGAAGCAGATCGCCGACCTGACGGAGCTGCCGTTCGTGACGGCCCCGAACAAGTTCGCCGCCCTCGGCGGGCACGAGGCGCTCGTTTCCGCGAGCGGGTCGCTGAAGGTGCTGGCCGCGGCGCTCATGAAGATGGCGAACGACGTGCGGTGGCTGGCGTCCGGCCCGCGGTGCGGCCTCGGGGAGATCACGATTCCCGAGAACGAACCCGGCTCGTCGATCATGCCGGGGAAGGTGAACCCGACGCAGAGCGAGGCGCTGACGATGGTGTGCGTGCAGGTGATGGGCAACGACGCGGCCATCGGGTTCGCCGCGAGCCAGGGGAACTTCGAGCTGAACGTGTTCAAACCGGTCATCATCCACAACTTCCTGCACTCCGTCCGCTTGCTGACGGACGCCTGCCACATGTTCAACGAACACTGTGCCGAGGGGATCGAGCCGAATGCGAAGCAGATCGCGGCGCACCTGAACAACTCGCTGATGCTGGTGACGGCGATGAATCGGCACATCGGGTACGACGCGGCGGCGAAGATCGCGAAGACGGCCCACGCGAACGGCACGACGCTCCGCGACGAGGCGGTGAAGCTGGCCCCGGCGCTCAAGGACGGCAGCGGCGGGCTGACGGCGGAGAAGTTCGACCAGATCGTGCGGCCGGAGAAGATGGTCAAGCCGGGGGCGGAGTAGATGCGCGTCCTCGTCACCGGGGCGACCGGCCTCGTCGGGAAGCGACTCGTGTCCGCGTTGCGCGAACGCGGCGACGAAGTCGTGCCCGTGTCGCGGAAGCCGGGGCCGGGCGTGGTCGTGGGCGACCCGGCGGAGCCGGGGCCGTGGCTCGACGCGATCACCGGGTGCGACACGGTCGTGCATCTGGCCGGCGAGAACATCTTCGCGAAGCGGTGGACCGACGAGTTCATGCAGAAGATTCGCGACAGCCGCGTCAACAGCACGCGGCTGATCGCCGAGCGATTAGCGAAGCGACCGTTGAAGACGTTCATCTCGTGTTCGGCCGTCGGCTACTACGGCGACCGCGGCGACGAAGTCCTGACGGAATACGCGCCGCCCGGCTCGGACTTCATGGCCGAAGTTTGTCGCGATTGGGAAGTGGCCGCAGAACCCGCGCGAGAGGCCGGCGTTCGCGTCGTCCACCCGCGGCTCGGCATCGTCCTCGACGCCGCTGGCGGGGCACTGCCGAACCTCGTGCGGCCGTACCGATTCTTCGTGGGCGGCCGAATCGGTTCGGGAAAGCAGTACACGAGTTGGATTCACCACGCCGACCTGACGCGACTGCTGCTGTTCCTCATCGACTCGCAGCTGGCGGGGCCGGTCAACGCGACGGCCCCGAACCCGGTGACGAATGACGAATTGGGCCGCACAGTCGGTAAGGTTCTCGGCCGGCCGCACTGGCTGCCCGCGCCGGGCTTCGCGATCCGACTCGCCCTCGGCCGCATCGCCGACACGATCCTCGGCGGCCAGCGGGTGATCCCGAAGGCAGCGACCGACGCCGGATTCACGTTCCGCTTTCCCGAAGTCGAACCCGCCCTCCGCGACGCCCTCGGCCGTTACAATCCCGACACGCCCCGTAACGGCGGGTGAGTAAACTACACCAATCGCCCCCTAGCGTGAGGTTCGATCATGGCTCGGTTCGCGTCCGCCGCCCTGCTATTGGTGCTCGTTGTGACCCCGGCGTTCGCGCTCTTGAAGGTCGCCCCGCCGCCCGGCGTCGCGACCCGCGCCGCGGCCGACCTCGTCGTCGTCGGCAAGGTCACGGCCGTCGAGAAGGAGGAAGTGGAGGTCGCACAGTATCCGGGGTCGCCGCAGAAGGTGAGCTACAAGGTCGCCGTCGTGAAGGTCGAGGACACGCTGGCCGGCAAGACGAACGAGACGCACATCAAGATCGGCTTCCAGCCCGTCGGCGGGCGACGGGGGGTGACGACGTTCGACTTCAAGGAGAACGCCGAGGGCGTGTTCTTCCTCCGGAAGCACCACGACGGGGCGTTCTACTCGTTCGACTACAACACCCAGCCGCTCGACGCGACCGCCAAGTCCTACAAGGCCGACCTGGAGACGGTGAAGAAGGCGGTCGCCGTGTTCGCCGACCCGATGAAGGCGCTCAAGGCGAAGGAGAAGAAGGACGCCTACTTCGCGGCCGGCGTACTCGTGGCGAAGTACCGCACGCCCCTCACCGGGACGACGGTGCGGACCGAGAACCTCCCGACGGACGAGAGCAAGCTCATCTTGCAAACGATCCTGGAAGCCGATTGGACGGCCGCCGACAGGGACGTGCCGCCGCCGTACCAGACGTTCGTGAAGCTCGGGATGACGCAGAAGGACGGGTGGAAGCCGGCCCCGTTCGCCGGCAATGGCGATTTCAACGCGCACATGAAGGACGAGTTCAAGAAGTGGATGGAAGGCGACGGGGCGAAGTTCCAGATCAAGAAGTACGTCGCGGCGAAGTGACCCCTACTTCGTCCAGTCCTGGAAGGACAGGTTCGGCACCTTCCCGAAGTCGGCCGTGTTCCGGGTGACGACGGTAATGCCTCGCGAGACGGCGATGGCCGCGATGCGGAGGTCCATCGTGCCGACTCCGAGTTTCAACGTCCGCAACCGGTCGGACTCGGTGGCGGCCGCCAAGTCGAACGGGACGAGCGGGAACGACCGGAAGAAGTCGATGACGCGGTAATGAAGTGAATAGGCGGCAACCAACTCATATGGCTTCGTCGCCCGGTTGATGAGGTTGTTACAACCCTTCGATTGCTCCTGGTAGCTCACCACCGACACGCCAACTTCTCCGACGGGTTGGGCCGCAATCTTGGCAAGAATGGCGGCGTACTCCGGCGTGCCGGGGCGTTCGAGGATGCTGACGTGGTCGGTGTCTAACAGGAACGTCATCGCGGACACCATTCCTCGTCCGGCTCTGGGATCGGGTCGCCGGGCTTCCAGTCGGGGGGGGCTTCTTTACCCGTCTGTCGATAGTACCGGCCATAAGCGGCCATCTCTTCGAGCGCGAGTTGTTCCTCGCCCGACAAGGGTGGGGCAGTGGCCAACCGCTGCACCAGCGACGGCCCGGTCGTGCCCCCAGCCCTCAGTTCCAGAACGGCTCTCTCTAGTGACTCGACTCGTTGCTCCAACGTCATGTTCGTCATGTTTAGCCCTCACGCCTTCGCCAGTTCCTCGTCTACCAGCTTCCGCACCACGTCATTCGGCGCGCCCTTGTTGTTCTTCATCACGAACCCGACGATCGCCATCTTTGCCGAGTCTTTGCCGCCCTTGAAGTCGGCCACGGCCTTCGGGTTCGCGGCCACGGCCGCCGTCACCGCGGCCCGCAAGGCCGGCTCGTCAACTTCCTTGATCCCTACAGCCTTCTTCGCTTCCTCGACCGACACGCCCTTCTCCAGCACGATCTTGAACACGTCCACCCGGTCCTGCTTGTTGAGGCTGCCGGTCTGCTTGACGAAGTCGGCGTAGGCGGCGGGGGACACCGGGAACTCGTCGATCTCCTCCTTCCGCTCGTTAAGCGCCGGGAAGACGAGGTCGCTGATCCGGTTGGCGGCCGCCTTGCCGTCGCCGACGAGCTTCGCCACCTCCTCCAGGTACGCGACCGTCTTGCGGCCCTTCGCCACGAACACCTCGGCGTCGGCCGGCGTCAGCCCGTACTGCGATTGCAGCCGCGCCCGCTGGGCCTGCGGCAGCTCGCCCATCGTCGCCTTGACGGCGTCGAGCTGTTCCTTCGAGACGATCACCGGAACGAGGTCCGGCTCCGGGAAGTACCGGTAGTCGGCCGCCTCCTCCTTGTGCCGCTGCACCTCGGTGCGGCCCTTCGCGTCGTCCCACCCGGCGGTCGTCTTCAACAGCTTGTCGATGCGATACCCTGCCGGGTCCTTCTGGAACTGCTCGTACTGCCGCTTCGCCTCGTGGGTGATGGCCCGGCCGACGGCCCGGAAGCTGTTTAGGTTCTTGATCTCGACCAGCGGCGTCGCGGCGTACCCCTTCGGCTCGTCGGCCTTCGGTACGTGGACGTTCACGTTCGCGTCGCACCGCAGGCTGCCCTCTTGCATCTCGCAGTCGGACACGCCGAGTTCGCGGAGCATCAGGCGGATCTCTTCCAGGTACGCGATGGCCTCCTCCGGGCCGTTCATGTCCGGGTGCGAGACGATCTCCAACAGCGGCGTGCCGGTACGGTTCAGGTCCACGCGGGTGTCGCCGCCGCGGCCGGACTCGTCGTGGACGTTCTTGCCGGCGTCCTCTTCGAGGTGCGCCCGGATGATGCCGACCCGCTTCGCCGTGTACCCTTTTTTCGGGTCCGGGTGGACGTTGATGTCCAGGTGGCCGTCGTGGCTGAACGGCAGGTCGTACTGGCTGATCTGATAGTTCTTCGGCAGGTCCGGGTAGTAGTAGTTCTTGCGGTCCCACTTCGTGAAACCGGCCTTCTGGCCGGGGTGCGACGCGATCCGGCAGTTGAGCGCGAGGGCGGCCTTCAGCGCGAGGTCGAACGCCCGGCAGTTCATGACGGGCAAGGAGCCGGGCAGGCCGAGACAGACCGGGCAGACGGCCGAGTTCGGTGGCAGGCCGAACTTGTTCGGGCAGCCGCAGAAGAGCTTCGTCTTCGTCAGCAGTTGCACGTGGACTTCCAGCCCGACCACGATCTTGTACGGCTCGGCCATGACGGCTCCTGAAGGCATGTGCGGAGAGTGTGGGAATTGTAGCGGCCGGTCACGCGATTTCCCGCATCCCGGCGGCCATCGTCGCGAGGAGGTGGTCCAGCGGCTCGCACCCGACGGACAGCCGGACCAAGCCCGACGTGATCCCCTTGCGAATCTTCTCCGCCGGCGGGTCGAACCGGTGGCTGGTCGTGTCCGGGTGGCTGCACGTCGTCGCGTGGTGGCCGAGCGACGGGCAGAACGGCACGCCCGGCGTCGCCCACATCCACCGGTTCACCGCGTCCCGGTCGGCCAGCTCGAAGCAGAGCATGTTCCCCGCGCCGTGTGGCAGCACCCGCTTCGCGAGCGCGAAGTCCGGGTGGTCCGGCCGGCCGGGGTAAACGACCCGCTTCACCGCCGGCTGCACCGCGAGCCAGACGGCCAGCTTCGCCGCGTGCGCGGTGGCGGCGTGCATCCGGAGGTCGAGCGTCGCGAGGCCGCGGGTCGTCAGCCAGCACTCGAAGGCGTTCGCGGCCATGCCCCAGGTGCTGACCGACGACTCGACCTTCGCCTTGCCGACCGCGTCCTTCCCACAGACGAAGCCGAGGATCACGTCGCTGTGCCCGCCGATCATCTTCGTCAGCGACTCCATGACGAAGTCCGCGCCGAGGTCGAGCGGCTTGCACAGGACCGGCGTGGCGAACGTGTTGTCGATGAACAGCTTCGCCCCGTGCCCGTGTGCGATCTCGGCGAGGGCCGGGATGTCGGCGACGCGGCAGAGCGGGTTCGAGATGGTTTCCGCGACGACGAGCTTCGTAGGCGACGCCAGCGCGGCCTTCACCGTGTCGAGGTCGTTGGTGTCCACCCACGTCGTCGTCACGCCGAACCGGGGAAACTCGTCGCGGAGCAGTTTCGCCGTGCGGCCGTAGATGCCGGTCCCGGCGACGACGCGGTCGCCGCTCGAGAGCAGTGCGAGCAGCGGCCCGGTGATCGCGCCCATGCCGGTCGCGGTGACGAGGCCCCAGGCGGCGTGGTGTGCGGCGCGTAGCTCGTCGGAGAGCATCGCCGCGTTCGGGTGGCCGTCGCGTGCGTAGATGAAGCCGGTGGCCGAGCCGTTGTAGATCGCGTCAACGGCGTCGAGGTCTGGAATGCAAAACACCGACGACGGGTATATCGCCGGCGCGAGCGGGAACGTGGGGCCGAAGTCGGGGGTCATCCCGGCATCTTATCGCTTCGACAGGTAGTCCTGAACGGCGAGCAGGAACTTCGTCTTCTCGTCCCCGGTGGCGTCCCGGAGGCCGAGCGGCGCGGCCTTCACCTGGGCCGTGTCGTCGCTGTAGGACTCGACCGTGCGGAAGTAGAGATACCACAAGGAGCCGGTCCGCACGCCGTCGTCGTCGAAGACGTAGGCCGGGCGGTTCGACTTGTCGCCGACGGTTTCAACGAACTTGCTGAACGACTCCTTCAGCGTCGTCGCGGTGACCGGCACGCTGATGAACGTCAGGCCCTTCTTCTCGGCCAGCTCCCGCGTCGCGGACACGTCCTTTCCGGAGTCGTGAAGGTAAATGACCGTCTTGTAACCCGTGCTTCGCAACCGGTCCAGCCCCTCGACCGTCGGCTTCCGCCCGGTCGCGATCCGGTCGCCGACGGCGGCGTAGCCGGGCAGCCCGGTCGGCGCGTTCGTGCGATCCGAGTAACCGGTCGCGGGCTTCCGGGACGACACGCCTTCGGGGATGGGAATGACGGCCGGCGGCTCGCCGGTTTCCTTCTTGGGAATGGCCGGGACTTCCAGCAGCGGATCGGGGTAGACCGTTTCCGGGCGGAACCGACTGCCGCTCGGCTCGGAGCCGATGGCGGGCGGCGGCAAAGTCGGATCGGCCGGCACGGTCCGCGGCGCGGGCAGCCCGCCGGTCGGCGGCGGGATGAGCACGTCGTCCCTCTCGCGTGGTAGCGGCGGAAGGTCGCGGTTCCGGCTGCCAAACAGTGGCCTCTTGCAGCAATGGCGGCACCCGGCCGTGCCGAGGAGCGCCGCTAACACGCCGAGAATCAAGAGTCGCCGGTACATGGTTCTGCCTCCGTCGCGGACTACACCAACTTCAATCTAGAGCAGGAACCGCGCCGACAGACTTCGATTGATGAGATGCCCGCGAACCGGGTGTGAAACTGCGCCGACTGTAGCGGTTGCGCAGACCGGACGGCCATTTTCCACCCAATCTTCGGAAACGAGGTTCAAGTTTCGCGATTGAACCGCGGCCGTCCGCCGTGGGAGCTGGTTTTCGCTACAACTCTCCGCACGAAGACTGTTTTCCCCTCCGAGGTCCGCGACGATGTATTCCCTCGACCTGTCCGGCAAGACCGCCCTCGTCTCCGGCGTCGGCGACAACCAGAGCTTCGCGTGGTACATCAGCAAGGCGCTGAGGGCGGCCGGGGCGAAGGTCGTGTTGGCCGTCCACCCGCGGATGTACGGCATCGTCGAGAGCATCCTCACCCGCGACGCCGACCGCGAGTCGCGAATCTTGCCGGACGGCAGCGAGCTGAAGGTCGAGAAGATGTTCGCCTGCGACGCGAACTACGACACGATGGAGCAAGTGCCGGAGGGCGTGAAGACCGACCGCCGGTACGCGAGGTATTCCGACTATAGCATCAAGGGGACGGTCGAGGCCGTCGGCCAACAGTTCGGCGGAATCGACATCCTCATCCACTCCATCGCTTTCAGCCGCGAGATCACGAAGTCGATCATCGAGACGAGCCGCGAGGCGTACTCCGAGGCGATGGGGATTAGCAGCTACTCGCTCATCAGCATGGTGCGGCACGCGGCCCCGTTCATGGCGAACCGGCCGGGCGGGGCGAGCGTCGTGGGGCTGACGTACATCGGCGGCGACCGCGTCATCCCGCACTACGGCGGCGGCATGAGCACGGCGAAGGCGGCGTTGCAGATCGACGCGAAGCAGCTGGCGTGGTTCGTCGGCGACAAGAACGTCCGCGTGAACCTGATCTCGGCCGGCCCCTACGCCAGCCGCGCGGCCCGCGCCATCAAGCCGGACATGGACCAACAGATCGAGTACGTCGCGTCGCACTCGCCGCTCCGCCGGGCGATCGGGCCGGAGGAGGTGGCGAACAGCACGCTCTACCTGTGCAGCCCGCTCGCCAGCGCCGTCACCGGCCACGTCCTGTACGTGGACTGCGGCTACCACGCGATGGGCACGTAACCCGCCGGAACCTCTCCCATGTTGCGACTCCTCCTCCCACTCCTGGCGTGCGTCCTCGCGCCCGCCGCGTCGGCCGCGCCGAACGTCGTCGTCATCCTCGCGGACGACCTCGGCGTCGGCGACGTGAAGTGCTACAACCCGGCCGGCAAGATTCCGACGCCGAACCTCGACCGGCTCGCGGCCGAGGGCGTGCGGTTCACCGACGCGCACTCCGGCTCCGCCGTCTGCACGCCGACGCGGTACGGCCTGCTCACCGGCCGGTACGCGTGGCGGACGAAGCTCCAGAACGGCGTCCTCGGCGGCCTCTCGCCGCGGCTCATCGCACCGGGCCGGGAAACGATCGCGTCTTTGCTCAAGAAGCAGGGCTACCACACCGCCTGCGTCGGGAAGTGGCACCTCGGCCTCGACTGGACGCTGAAGCCGGGCAAGCAGGTGTCCGAGTTGAACATCGAGCCGCGGGAGCAGGTGTTCAACGTCGAGTACGACCAACCCTTTGCGGGCGGGCCGCTCGCCGTCGGGTTCGACTACTACTTCGGCATCAGCGCGTCCCTCGACATGGTCCCGTACACGTTCCTCGAAAACGACCGCGTGGCGGCGAACCCGACGGAGGACAAGGACTTCGCGATGATGAAGGGCCGGCCGGGGAGGGGCCGCAACCGCAAGGGGCCGACCGCCCCCGGCTTCGACGCGGCGGACGTGCTGCCGAAGCTGCGGGACAAGGCGGTCGAGTACGTCGCGTCGCGGAAGGGGGCGGGCAAGCCGTTCTTCCTCTACCTGCCGTTGACCGCGCCGCACACGCCGATCCTGCCGACCGACGACTGGGACGGCAAGAGCAAGCTGAACCCCTACGCCGACTTCGTCATGCACACGGACGCCGTGGTCGGCGACGTGCTGGCGGCGCTGGAGAAGAACGGGTTCGCGAAGGACACGCTCGTGATCGTGACGAGCGACAACGGCTGCTCGCCGCAGGCCGACTTCCCGGAGTTGCTGAGACTCGGCCACAACCCGAGCCACGTCTACCGCGGCACGAAGGCCGACATCTTCGAGGGCGGCCACCGCGTCCCGTTCCTCGCCCGGTGGCCCGGCGTCGCGCCGCCGGGGCAGGTGTCGGATCACCTCGTGTGCCTGACCGACGTCTTCCGCACCTGTTGCGAGGTCGGCGGCGCGGCCGTGCCGGACGCCGCGGGCGAGGACAGCTTCAGCATCCGCGGCGTCCTGACCGGGAATCAGTCCGGCCCGCTCCGCGCCAGCATCGTGAACCATTCCATAAATGGATCGTTCGCGATCCGCGACGGCGATTGGAAGCTCTGCCTCTGCCCCGGCTCCGGCGGGTGGAGTGCCCCACGGCCGAACCGCGACGACGCGAGCACGCTCCCCAAGCAGCAACTCTTCAACTTGAAGCAGGACATCGGCGAGATGAAGAACCGCGAGGCCGACGAGCCGGGGACGGTGACGCGGCTCCTCGCTATGCTCGACAAGCAGGTCGCGGACGGCCGGTCTACCCCCGGTGCGTCGCAGAAGAACGATGTCGCCGTGGACGTGTGGAAGGCGGGCACGGCCGCGACGAAGCCAATGCCGAAGAAAAAATAAAGAAGCCCGTGCGGGTCTCGCACGGGCTTCGGTCAGATCACTTCCGCGAGCTTTTTCAGCTCGGCGTCGATCTCGGCCAACTCGGCCTGGCCGGTCGCCACTTCCTTCTGGAGCGCCTCCAGCCGGGCCGCCGTCTGGTTGCGGACCTTGTGCTTCTCGCCGAGGATCGCCTTCGCGTCCGCGACGGCCTTCTCGGCGAAGCATGCGTCCTTCTCGGCCTGCACGACCTGCGGCGGCAGCTTCGCCAGCCGGTTCTTCAGCCCGATCTGGTCGGCGAGCAACTGCGTCCGCGTCGCGCGGGCGTGCGCCCGCTTCAGGACGACGTTCTCCGGCTGAAACGCCGCGGCGGCCGGGGCGGGCACGACCGTCACCCGCGTGGCGGCGACCTCGACCGACTCGCGGAACGACTTGCCCTTCGCCTTGTGGTAGACGACCGTGAGCAGGAACGTGCCGAGGGCGATCACGATCGGGACCGGGTTCGCCTCGACGCCGCCGCGGACCCGCTCGGCGAGCTGCGTCGCCTTCTCGACGTAGGGCTGCACGTCGCTCTCGTAGGTGCGGTAGCCGGCGCGGCCGGCGGCGACGAGCGCCAGGGCCACCGTGAGCAGTACGATCTTCTTCATGGGGAATCCTCCTCGATGCGTCCTCCTACCGCTCGACGACGGGTCAGCAGAAACGGACGGGACGGGAGGAAAGAGGGGGAAGCCTGAAAAAGGTTCGCGACTGTCAGCGTTATGTCAGTTGCACCGCCCGCCCCGTGCGGTCGCTCTCGTAGATCGCGCGGATGAGCGCCACGGCCTTGCGGCCCTCGCGGCCGTCCACGGCCGGCGGGCGGTTGCCGCGGATCGCCTCGACGAAGTCCGCGAGCTGGCGGCGGTGGCCCTCGTGGCTGATCGCCTTCGGGTCGGCCGCCCCGCCGCTCGCCCCGACCTTCGCCGCGAACTTCGCCTTCACCTCGTCGTCGGCCGGCAGGGGAGGGGAGAAGTCCCACCGCAACACGTCTTCTTGCTCGATGACGGCGCTCCCCTTGTCGCCGTGGATGGCGATCACCTTCGGGTAGCCGGGGTGAACGCTCGTCGTCGCCTGGATGACGCCGAGCGCGCCGCTCTTGAACCGAATCGCCGCGACGGCCGTGTCCTCGACCTCGATCCGCTCGTGCGCGAGCGTGGCCGTGAACCCGACGACGCTCGCCGCGTCGCCCATCATCCACAACAGCAGATCGACGCTGTGGATCGCCTGGTTCATGAGCGCCCCGCCGCCGTCGAGCGCCTGCGTCCCCTTCCACCCGCCGTCGTCGTAGTACGCCTGCGACCGCCACCACTTGCACGTCGTCTCGCCGAGCGTCAGCCGGCCGAACCGGTTCGCGTCCACCGCCCGCTTCAGCGTCACGCTCGAATCCGCGAACCGCGACGGGAAGATCGTGCAGAGCTTCACCCCGTGCTTGTCGCACGCGGCGATGATTCGGTCGCACCGATCCTCGGTGATTTCGAGCGGCTTCTCGACGACGACGTGCTTGCCGGCCGCGGCGGCCACGGCCGCCGGCTCCAGGTGCGCCCCGCTCGGCGTCGTGATGACGACCGCGTCCACGCCGGGCAGCTTCACCGCCTCCTCGACCGTCGCGACGATGGGGATCGGCTTGTGGTTCAGCTCCGCAAGCATCTTCTCGCCGTTCGCTTTCGTGCGGGAGACGAGGCCGGCGAGGTGCGTGTTCGGAACTTCCACCAGGGCGCGGGCGTGGAACCGGGCGATCATGCCGCAGCCGACGATGGCGAAGCCGAGGGACATGAGGCGTCTCCGTGGGGTGACGGAGATTGTATTACCGGCCGATCGGGCTGGGGCGGTTGATGTACGTGTGCGGGGCGATCCGGGCGTCGTCCTCGAACGTCGCCAGCCGGTCGCGGCCCCGCCGCTCCTGCTCCTCGATGCTGTACCCCGGCAGGTCGGCCCGCGACTTGCCGCGGGCCTCCAGCGGCCCGGCGATGTTCTTGCACCCGGCCCCGGCGGCGGCGAGCACCAGCAACGTGACGATGCGGCGGGTCATGGCGTGTCTCCGTTCACGGGATTCGAGTCCTTCACGTCCATCATCGGCCGGGCAAAATCGCAGGGCGTGCGGAACGGGGCGGGTTGGGGCGAGTACGGGACCGCCCGCCCGCGCGTTCGGGGCGACCGTTGAACTTGGAACCGGCCGGCCGGCGTCCTATATTACGCACAACCGATCAATCTTTTCCCCAACCTGCCAGGCACCTTCGCCGTCGGTTGGTTCGCCGCCAACCCGCGGAGTGCCGTGCCATGCCTCGAGCGACCACGCCCGACGACGACGACATTTTCAAAGACAGCCGGATGTCCTTCGGCGACCACATCGAGGAGCTCCGCACGCGGCTGTTCGCCGCCATCAAGGGGCTGCTGTTCTGCATGGTCATCGGGTTCGTCCTGGACTACGTCGGCGTTAGCACCGGGTACGACCAGATCGGCGTCGGCCGGCCGGTGATGAAGCTCATCGTCGAGCCGGTCGAGACGCAGGCGCGGAACTTTTACTTCCGCAAGCTCCGCCACCTGTTCAACAAGCTCCCCGTCGCGCCGACCGATCCCGAGGAGGCGGCCCGCATCCGTCAGAAGTTGAAGGACAAGGAAGACGACCTCCTCGCGCTGACGGACGACGAGTTACAGAAGCTGATCGCCGCCCCGCGGGACCTGCCCCTCCTCATCCCGGTCGAGCCGTTCAAGGAGGCGTTCGGCGAGCCGAAGAACAAGGACGTGAAGCACGTCGCGGTGACGGTGCAGGTCTATCCGGCGCACCTGAACGCCTACAACCTGGAAGGCGAGGCGCTGCTCGCGAGCAAGAAGCACATCACGACGCTGAGCGCCCAGGAGTCGTTGGTCGTCTACTTCAAGGTGTCGCTGTTGTGCGGCGTCGTGCTGGCCAGCCCGTGGATCTTCTACCAAATCTGGGCCTTCGTCGCGGCCGGGATGTACCCGAACGAGAAGGCGTATGTGTACAAGTACCTGCCGTTCAGCATCGGGCTGTTCATCACCGGCATCCTGCTCTGCCAGTTCATCGTGCTGCCGGGCGCGGTGAAGGCGCTCTTGGGCTTCAACAACTGGATCGACGCCGACCCGGACCTCCGGCTGAACGAGTGGCTGAGCTTCGCCATCATCCTGCCGCTGGTGTTCGGCGTGTCGTTCCAGACGCCGCTGGTGATGTTCTTCTTCAACCGGCTCGGCACGTTCGGGTGGGAGGACTACTGGGCGAAGTGGCGGTACGCGCTGCTCATCATGATGGTGTTCGCGGCCGTCATCACGCCGACGCCGGACGCGGTGACGATGCTGTACCTGTTCGTGCCGATGTTCGGGCTGTACATGATCGGCGTGGCGGTCTGCCGGTTCTTCCCGCCGGCCCACGAAGAGTACGAGGCGGACGACGCGGAGATCGCGGTGTGACGGCGGCCGCCGTATCATTCCCATATGTCCGACTTCACCGAACCGCGGGTCTTCCTCGTCGGGGCCGGCCCCGGCGCTCCCGGCCTCCTGACCCTCCGCGCCGCCGAGCTGCTCGCGTCCGCCGATGTCGTACTTTACGACCAACTCGTCCCCCGCCGGCTGCTCGACTTCGCGAACCCGGCCGCGGAGACCGTCTGCGTCCGTGAGCTGCCCGGCAACCACCCGGACAAGTACCCGCACATCCACACGCTCCTGATTGAGAACGCCCGCAAGGGCAAGCGGGTCGTGCGGCTGAAGGGCGGCGACCCGCTCGTCTTCGGCCGCGGCGGCGAGGAGGCGGACGCCCTCCGGGCCGCCGGCGTCCCCTACGAGATCGTCCCCGGCGTCACGGCCGCGCTCGCGGCCGCGGCGTACCTCGACCTGCCGCTGACGCACCGCAACTACTCCAGCGCCGTCGCCCTCGTCACCGGCCACGAGCTGCCGTCGAAGCCCGGCAACCGGCTCGACTGGAAGGTCCTGGCGAAGTTCCCCGGCACGCTCGCGATCTACATGGGCATCTCCCGGCTGCCGCTGATCGTCGAGCAACTGCTCCAACACGGCCGCGACCCCAACTCGCCGGCGGCGATCGTCGAACGCGCCTCGACCGGCGACATGCGGAGCGTGTCGGCCACGCTCGGCACGCTGGAGGAAGCCCGCCGCCACGCCGGGCTGGAGTCGCCGGGCCTGATCCTCGTGGGCGACGCCGTCGGCCACGGCGTCGAGAAGTCGTGGTTCCAGCGGCGGCCGCTGTTCGGCCAACGCGTCCTCATCACCCGACCGCGGCACCAGGCGGGCGAAATGGTCCGCCGCATCGAGGAACTCGGCGGCGTGCCGTTCGTCCTGCCGACGGTCGAAATCCGCGACGCCGACCCCGCCGCCGTCGACGCAGCACTGGCGGAGGTCCGAGATGGGAAGTGGGACTGGCTCGTGTTCAGCAGTGCTAACGGCGTGCATTCGCTGATGAAGCGGGTGTTCGCCACCGGCGGGGACGTGCGCGTCTTCGGTCGTGTGAAGTTCGCCACGGTCGGGCCGAAGACGGCCGCCGCCCTCGCGGAGTACCGGCTGACCGCGGACATCGTGCCCGAGGCGAAGTTCTCCGCCGAGCAGTTGGCCGAGCAGTTGGGCCAACACGTCCGCGGCCAACGGGTGCTGCTCGCCCGCGGGAAGCAGGGCCGCGAGGTGCTGCGGGAGAAGTTGTCCGCCGTCGCGACCGTCGGCGACGTGGTCGTGTACGAGCAGGCCGACGCCGTCGAGGGGCGGCACGAGGTGTTGGACGCGCTCCGCCGCGGCGAGATTCGGTACGTGACGCTGACCAGCCCGAACGTGGCGCGGGCGGTGGCGAAGCTGTTCGACGACACGATCCGCGGCCGCATCGCGCGGGACGAGGTCCGGCTGGTGGCGATCAGCCCGCTGACGGCCGCGGCCGTGACGGAGTTGGGGCTGGCGAACATTTCCGTCGCAAGCGTCGCGACGGCCGAGGGGTTGATCGACGAGTTGATCCGACTGGCGAAGGACCGGCGGGACGAGCACTGAGGGGCTTACTTGAGGTCCCGCATGGCGTTGAACCCGAGGTAGCCGACGATGGCGCTGGCGAGGATGAGGAACACGTCCACCAGCATGAACGGGCTGCCGCCGAACGGGATGCCGATGGCGATGTCGAGCACGGCCAGCAGGAGCATCAGGGCCGCGACGCCGAGGGCCGCGTAGCACAACCACTTTTCCATGACCTGACCTTTCAACCCGCGGCCCGCCCCGAGTCCGGGGGCCGAAGGGAAGAAATCGACGGGGCTATGTTCGTCGCATTCTAGCGTCGAAACCCCGCCCCGCAACCGGCGTTAGAGCGATTTGCCCGCCGGCCGAAGGCGCGCCGCCGGTACGGGTGGAACAACAGGCGGAATCGGCCCGTCGGTTGGCAACACCGAAAGCGTGAAAAAGTTCCCACAAATTAAGAATTCGTCACATTTTGTCCTTTACTCGGATTTCCGGGTTGGTCATAGTCTCAAGTGGTGACTCGCAATCACCCGTCTTTTCCACTTCTTTTTCGTCGAGGTCATCATGCGAAGGTTCTCTCCCCGCCGGTCGGCGTTCACGCTGATCGAGCTGCTCGTCGTGATCGCGATCATCGCGATCCTCATCGGGTTACTCCTCCCCGCCGTGCAAAAGGTCCGCGAGGCCGCGGCCCGGACGCAGTGCGTCAACAATCTGAAGCAGATCGGGTTGGCGTGGCACGGGCACAACGACACGACCGGCTTCCTGCCGTCCGGCGGTCAGCACTGGTCGATGGCCCCGACCTACGGCACGCCTGTCGTCGGCGTGATCCCGACCATCACGGCCGGGGCCGCAGCCCCGATGGACGTGACCGAACAACGAGCCGGGTGGGGTTTCCAAATCCTACCCTATATCGAGCAGAACGCGGTTTACACCGGCAGTGGCCGGGCGACTATCGGCGCACAGATGGAACAAGCCATCTCGACTCCGATCAAGACGTATTTCTGCCCGTCCCGGCGGTCCAACACGGTAATTTCTCAAGCCACGAACTGGTACGTGCCGACAGCCCCGACGATCTCGACGACCTACGGCCACGCCCAAACCGACTACGCGGCCTCATTCGCAAATAACAGCGGTGATAACGGAGCACTGGTACGAACCTTCAATCACTCGGCCGACAGCACGCCCGGTACCCGCCGGCGTGGCCCGATCCGCTTGAACGACCTCAACGACGGAACGTCGAATGTGTTGCTCGTGGCGGACAAACGGCGTCGGCCGGCCGATGCCGCGTTCCGAGGAGACGACAACGAAGGGTACACGTCTGGCTGGGACCAAGACATCATGCGGCGGACAGACTTAGCTCCTCGACCCGACACGATCGGCGTAGACGGCGAAACCCGGTTCGGCAGCTCTCACACGGGGGGGTTCGTCGCCCTCCTCGGCGACGGGTCGGTCCGGTTCATCAGCTACAACGTCGAGTGCAACCCGGACACGAATGGCATTTGCGCGAACACGTCCGTTTGGTGGCGACTCGGCCACCGGGCCGACGGCAACGTGCTAGGGAACTTCTGATCGAACGTTGCCAAACACCAACTCCGTTCCGGCCTTCGGGTCGGGGCGGAGTTGTTTCATCTCACCCACGAGGAACGTCCATGATCCGATCACCTCTCTGTCCATCGGCCGTTCGTCTCGCCATAGTCGGCGTCGTCCTATTTGCCGTCGTCGGCTGCGGCGGCGGGGGAAAGGAAGCGACGGCCGAGGGCCGTGTGAAGCCGAAGGGCCGCGTTCTTAAGAACGGGTTGCCGCTGGACATTAACGCCGCCGGGCTGCCGCCCGGCGACCCAGGCTTGCAGGTCATCTTCATCAAGATGGGGACGACCGACGCCGGGACCGAGATTCCCGCGCAGATTACCGACCCGGCCACCGGGTCGTTTGAACTCGCCGGGTTGGACGGGAAGGGGATTCCGCCGGGCAAGTACCGCGTGGCCGTCATCCTGGCCCCGTCCGGCAGCCCGGACCAGTTGAAGGGCAAGTACGATCAGAAGAACTCGAAGATCGAGAAAGAAATCACCGGGACCGAGGACGTGATTATCGACCTCGGGAAGTAGACCGGCCGACGCTCCCTCTCTCGACCCCGCGGGTTGCCCCCCGCGGGGTTTTTCATGTACCCTGATAGCATTCCGCCGGTGCCGCCTCACGATAAGGATGCTCCCCCATGGCCGTTGCCCTGTCCGAAGTCGCCGTCCACCTCCGCCCGGCCGACAACGTCGCCGTCGCCCGCCGTCTCATCGCCGCCGGCACGGAGGTCACGTTCAACGGCGGCACGCTCAAGGTTCCCACGCTCGTGAAGCCCGGCCACAAGTTCGCCGTCCACCCCATCAAGGAGGGCGACGCGATCACGAAGTACGGGCAGGTCATCGGGTTCGCCGGGAAGACCCTGGAGCCGGGCACGCACGTCCACACGCACAACGTCGTCCTCGGCAAGTTCGAACGGGACTACGCGTTCGCCAGCCAGACGCCGCCGCCGCCGGCCCCGCCCGCGGAGTACCGCAACTTCATGGGCTACGACCGCGGCCCGGTCCGCCCCGAACACCAGCGGTACGGCACGCGGAACTACGTCGCCATCATCAGCACCGTGAACTGCTCGGCCGGGACGAGCAAGTACGTCGCGGAGAAGCTGCGGATGAGCGGCGTGCTGAACCAGTACGCGAACATCGACGGCGTCGTGCCGATCGTCCACAAGCACGGCTGCGCGATGGCCTACGGCGGCGACGACCACAAGCAGCTCGACCGCACGCTCGCCGGCATCGCCAACCACCCGAACGTGGCCGCGTACATCCTCATCGGCCTCGGGTGCGAGACCGGCCAGGCCGCGCACCTGATCGAGAACGAGCACCTCGAACTCATCCAGCTCGGCAAGCCGAAGCAGAAGCCGATCCTGCTGAGCATTCAAGAAGAGGGCGGCATCGGGAAGACGGTGGACGCCGGGGTGAAGGCGATTGCCGAACTGCTGCCGCGGGTCAACGACGTAAAGCGGGTTCCCATTTCGGCGAAGCACCTGATCCTCGGCACGAACTGCGGCGGGTCGGACGGGAACAGCGGCATCACGGCCAACCCGGCCCTCGGCGTCGCGTCCGACCTCGTGGTGCAGCAGGGCGGCACGACCGTCCTCGCGGAGACGACGGAGATTTACGGGGCGGAGCACATCCTCACCCGTCGCGCCACGAGCAAGGCCGTCGGCGAGAAGCTGGTCGAACGGATCAAGTGGTGGGAGTGGTACACGAGCGTCTTCGGCGTGGAGATCAACAACAACCCGTCGGTCGGGAACAAGGAGGGCGGGCTGACGACGATCTACGAGAAGTCGCTGGGGGCGATCGCGAAGGCCGGGACGACGGCGATGACGGACGTGCTGACGTACGCGGAGCCGATCCGCTCGAAGGGGTTCGTGGTGATGGACACGCCGGGGTACGACCCGGTGAGCATGACCGGGATCGTGGCCGGCGGGGCGAACGTGTGCGTGTTCACGACCGGCCGCGGCAGCGTGTACGGGTGCAAGCCGGCCCCGTGCCTGAAGGTGGCGACGAACACGCCCTTGTACGAGCGGATGATCTCGGACATGGACATCGACGCCGGCAAGGTGCTGGCCGGCGTGCCGGTCGAGGAGGTCGGGAAGGAGATATTCGAGGCGGTCCTGGCCGTGGCGAGCGGGCAGAAGACGAAGAGCGAGGTGCACGGCGTCGGCGAGGAGGAGTTCGCCCCGTGGCACATCGGGCCGACGCTTTAACAAAGAGGGTGTCATGAGCGAACGTGCGAGTCAACTGCTTCAAGAACTGCTCGGCCTCGAACTCACGGAGCGGATCGCCCTCGCCGACCGGTTGGAGGCGAGCATCGACGCCGACCTGCCGGGGCCGACGAACGCCACGTCCGACGAGGAGCGGGAAGCCGAGGACCATCGGCTGTTGCTCGACCGGGTGACGGAAGCCGACCAACACCCGGAACGGCTGATCGACGGCGAGCAGGCGATGCGAGAGATCGAGGAGTACGCGCGGAGTCGCACCGGCTCGGTGCCATAAACGAAAGGAGAGCGGCATGACTGGACACGCTATCAAGGCGAACGCGGTCGTCGGCAAGAACGGCACAGTCGAGGTGACCGTTCCGCTCCCCGCCGGCACGACCGTCGAAGTGATGGTTTTCGCCCCCGACCGGGACGACGGCCGCGACCTGATCGCGGCCGCGGCGTCGTCAACGGATTTCTGGGACAACCCGATTGACGACGAGGTGTGGAATGACGCCGGGACAAGGTGATATCGTCCTCGTGCCGGTGCCGTTCACCGACCTGTCATCGACCCGCCGGCGGCCGGTCATCGTCATCTCCAACACGGCGTACCAGTTGGCCACCGTCGATTTCGTGTGCGTGGCCGTAACGTCGAACCTGCAAGGCGATGCCTACAGTTTCGACATCACCACCGCCGACCTCGACGACGGCACGCTCAAGATGACGAGCCGTGTCCGCGTGGACAAAGTTTACACGCTCGCGCAGTCGATTATCGTCGCCCGGTTCGGCCGCGTCAACGCAGCCACGATGAACCGAATTCGTGACATGCTCCGCGACCTGACCCGTTGATTCGCCTTCGCCCAATCTACGAGGCCGCCTTCATGACCCCCATCCGTCCCGCGTCCTTCGGCCCGCCGCGGCTGCCGTTCACGCCCGCGGTCAAGGCGAACGGGTTCGTCTTCGTCTCCGGGCAGGCGTCCACCGACGCCAACGGGAACATCGTCAACGACACGTTCGAGGCCGAGTTCCGCCGGTCCGTCGGGCACGTCAAGACCATCCTCGCGGCCGACGGGCTGACGCTCGCGGACGTGGTGCAGGTGCGGTCGTACCTCGCGAAGCAAGAAGACCTCGCCGAATACAACCGGCTGTACCGCGAGTACTTCGCGGAGCCGTACCCGGCCCGGACCACGCTCGTCGGCTGCCTCGGGACGGGCAGCATCCTGTACGAGATCGACGTCGTCGCGGCGGCCAAGTCATGAGCCACCGCGTCGGCATCGTCGCCCTGTTGCACGAGTCGAACACGTTCATCGGCGCGCCGACGACGCTCGACCACTTCCGCCGCGACCTGCTCGCCGAGGGGGAGGCCGTCCGCGAGAAGCTGGCCGGCACGCACCACGAGGTCGGCGGGTTCTTCGAGGGGTTGGCTCGCGAAGGAATCGAGGCCGTGCCGATCTTCACGGCCCGCGCGTTGCCGTATGGCACGATCGCGAAGGACGCGGCCGAGGAACTGACGCGACAGATGCTCGCGGCCGTGGACCGAGCCGGCGAGGTGGACGGCTACCTCGTCGCGCCGCACGGCGCGGCCGTCGCGGACGGCTACCCGGACTTCGACGGCCACTGGCTGACGCTTCTCCGCGAGAAGGTAGGATCGAAGCCGGTCGTCGGCACGCTCGACCTGCACGCGAACCTGTCGCCGAAGATGGTCGCGGCGTGCGACGCCCTGATCGCGTACCGCACGAACCCGCACCTCGACCAGAAGGATCGCGGCATCGAAGCCGCGACGCTGATGGCGCACTCGCTGCAAGGGAAGGTCCGCCCGACGATGGCCGCGGCGTTTCCGCCGCTGGCCGCGAACATCGAGCGCCAGGCGACGCTCGAACCGCAGTGGCGGCCGCTGCTGGACCTGCTGCTCGACCAACGGGACCGCGGCGCGGAGACGAACAGCCTGGTCTACGGCTTCCCGTACTCCGACGTGCCGGAGATGGGGTCCGCGGTGATCGCCGTCACGAACGGCGATGCCGCGCTCGCCCAGCAGTTGGCGAACGAGTTAGCCGACGAGTGGTGGAAGCGGCGGGAAGAATTCGCGGGGCAACTCGTCGGTGTGAAAGAGGCCGTTGATCGCGCCGAACAGCTCGAGGGGCCGGTGTGCCTGCTCGACATGGGCGACAACGTCGGCGGCGGTTCCCCGGCGGACGGCACGGTCCTCGCGCACGAACTGCACGCCCGGAAGCTGGGGCCGAGCCTCGTCGTCATCGCCGACCCGGAAGCCGTGGGACGAACCGCGTCGTTGAACATCGGGGACCGCGTTCGCCTGCGAATCGGCGGGAAGTCGGACGACCGGCACGGGCCGCCGCTCGACGCGGACGTTACGCTCGTCGGCCGGAGCGACGGCCGGTACGAGGAAACGCAGGTCCGGCACGGCGGGCTTCGCACGTTCGACCAGGGGCCGACGGCGGTGGTGCGGACTGACACCGGGCTGACGGTGGTTCTCACGACGAACCGGATGGCCCCGTTCAGCCTGAACCAGGTCGCGTCCTGCGGCCTCGACCCGGCCGCGTTTCGCGTGCTGGTGGCGAAGGGCGTTCACGCGCCGGTCGCGGCCTACGCCCCGGTCTGCAAGCACCTGATCCGCGTGAACACGCCGGGCGTGACGACGGCCGACATGCGGGGGCTGTACTACCGCCACCGCCGTCGCCCGCTGTTCCCGTTCGAGGACGTGTGACTACTTCTCCGGCTTCGCCATAACCTTCGGTGCTTCCGGCGCAGCCGCGGAAGGTGCCGGCGCGGGCGGCAGGGTGCAGTTCATCGGCCCGGCGGCGGAGGGCGTCGTCGAACAGCTTACCGCCGCGGCCGTGCAGGTTCCGGCTTTTGACGCGCACGTCTCGACCGACTGAAACTTCGCCTTTAGCCGCGTGAGCAACCCCGGCCGGCCGCACGGGTCGGCCGGCTCGTGGCAGGTCGTCGTGAACCCGGCGAACAGCGGCGTCCCGCACGGCACGCAGGACGCGGAGGACGCGGCGCTGAGCTTCGCGCGGATTCTGACGAGGATGCCGGGCGAATCGCACCCGCACGGCTCCGGGCACGGGTCGCCGCCGGTCGCGACGGCGGCCGTAAGAAGTAAGGTCGTGACGGTCATGGCGTAGACTCCTTCAACCCCCGTCATCACGCACCGACACCATCCCCCGCCACCTGCTTCGGCAGAATTCGTCGGAATCTTGAAGCACTTTTTCCCGGCCGGCGGCCGATAGAATTGCATCACCTCCGAGGGGCGGGCGTGGCAGCGGTCGCGAAGCAGTGGCATCTCCTCCCGCACGACGACGCGGCCGTCCGACGGCTGGCGGGCGAACTCCAGGTTTCCCCGGTCGTCGCGCAGTTGCTCCTCAACCGCGGCATCAAGCAGCCCGCCGAGGCGAGGCGGTTTCTCGACCCCGTGCTGACGGCGCTGCACCCGCCGGAGACGCTGCCCGGCGTCGCCGACGCGGCGAACCGGATCGCGGCCGCGATCCGCGAGAAGGTCCGCATCCGCGTGTTCGGCGACTACGACGCGGACGGCGTGACCGGCACGGCCGTCCTCGTTCGCATCATCGAGCAGCTCGGCGGGGTCGTCGATTTCTACATCCCGCACCGGCTCGACGAGGGGTACGGGCTGAACGTCGAGGCGGTCCAGAAGGCGAAGGCCGACGGCGTCGGGTTGATGGTCACCGTCGATTGCGGCATCACGGCCGTCGCCGAGGCGGAAGAAGCACGGCGGGTCGGGATCGAACTCGTCATCACGGACCACCACGAGCCGAAGGACGAGCTGCCGGCGGCGGACGTGATCGTCCACCCGCGGCTGCCGGGCGGCTACCCGTTCGGCGGGCTGTCCGGGTCCGGCGTCGCGTTCAAGCTCGCGTGGGTCATCGCGCAGCGGGCGAGCAACAACGAGCGCGTCACGCCGGAACTCCGCGAGCTGCTACTCGACTGCGTCGGCCTGGCGGCGCTCGGCCTCGTCGCCGATGTCGTGCCGCTGCGGGACGAGAACCGCATCTTCGTCAAGCACGGCCTGCACCGCATCGCGAAGAAGCCGCTGCTCGGACTGAAGGCGTTGATCGAGGCCAGCAAACTGAAGGATGTCGCGATCAAGGCCGAGGACGTGAGCTTCAAGCTCGCCCCGCGGCTGAACGCGGCCGGGCGGCTGGGGTGCGCGCTGCTCGTGGTGGAGTTGCTCACCACGAAGTCGCCGGTGAAGGCCCGCGAGATCGCCGAGTGCCTGGACGGGTTCAACTCGCAACGGCAGACGCTCGAACGGCGGATCGGCACGCAGGCCCGCGAGATGATCGAGCAGGAGAAGTTCGCGTCCGATTCCGCACTCGTCCTCGGCTCCGAAGACTGGCACCAGGGCGTCGTCGGCATCGTCGCCGGGCGGATCGCGGAGCAGTTCGGCAAGCCGACGGTCCTCGTGTCGCTGCGGCCGAACGACGAACCCTCGACCGGCTCGGGGCGGTCGATCGCCGGCGTCGAGTTGCACGAGGTGTTAAAGGACTGCAACGGCGTGCTAGAGGGCTACGGCGGCCACGCGGCGGCGGCGGGGGTGAAGGTCCGGCCGTCGAACCTCGCGGCGTTTCGGAAGGCATTCGCGGCGGCCGTGGCGAAGAAGTGCCCGGCCGGGCTGCCGCGGCCGCGGATCGTCCTCGACGCCGAGGTTCCCTTGTCGGCACTCACGTTCGGCCTGCTCAAGGACATCGACAAGCTCGAACCCTACGGGGCGGAGAACCCGAAGCCGCGGTTCGTCGCGACCGGGCTGACCATCGACGGCGTGCCCCGCCGCATCGGGACCGGCGAGCGCCACCTGAGCTTCCGCGTGCGGCAGGGGACGACACTGATCCGGGCCGTGGCGTTCGGCCTCGGCGACAGGCTGGACGAGCTCATGTCCGCGGGCGGGAAGTGTTCGCTCGTGTTCACCCCGCGGTTGAACGAGTGGCAGGGCCAGCGGTCGGTCGAGATCGAGGTCATCGACTTCCGACCGGGGACGGAGGTGGTGTTGGAGTGAGCGCGGTGGCATCTGCCTACCTGGGACCGCGGGCGTCCCGCCCGCCCACCTTCCCGACTTCGGGGACCTGTCTTACGCGGCTGGGGCCGAGGCGGGCGGGACGCCCGCGATCCCAGGAATTGCGACCGAGCCGTCGAGACGATCTTACTTCTGTTCCGGCAGCTTCTTCTTCAAGTCCTCGACCCGCCGCTTCCACGAGTTGAACGACCCCTCGCGGGCGAGCGGGCCGGCCGCCGCGTCGTAGCCGCTCAGCGCCTTCATCGACCGGGCCTCCGGATCGACCTCGTTGAGAAGTTGCCAGAACGCCAGCTCGCGGATCACCAGCGCCGGCGAGTTCAGGTGCTCGACGAGCTGGTCGAGCGCCTTCGGGTCCGCCCGCTCCGCGTCGCTGACGCCGCGGACCAGCCGCACCACCGTCTTCGCTTGATCGGCCGTGAGCCGGCTCTTCTCCGTGAGAATCTTCGTCAACTGGTCGAGGGCGTCCGGCGAGGTCGCGGCCAGGGCGTGCAGTCCGTACACGGCCGCGTCGCGGACGCGGGGGCGGGCGTCGTCGATCAGGCCGTCAACGACCGGCGGCAGGTCGCCGAGGGCGGCGTAGCCGAGCACGGCGACGCACGGCCGCACCGCCCGCTTCGCCGCCTCCGTCATCGTCTCGTTCACGCCGGGGCCGGGGTCGGCGAACATCTCGGCGAACCGGACGCGGACCGACTCCATGTCGCGGAACCGGTCGGCGAACTCGGCCAGCGTCGCCTGCACGGCCCGCCCGAGCGTCTCGCTCGCCGGGAGCGGCGCGCGGGGGAACAGCCCGGCCGTCAGGCCCGGCGGCGGGCCGGGCAGCTTCTTCGGCCCGACGAGGCCGGCCCCCTTGCTCGACCACGTCACGGCGTCGTTCGGCGTCAACTCCGGCAGCGGCTTGTACCGCGCCTTCAGCTTCGCCGTGCCCTTGAGGACCGCGAGCAGGAGCGTCGTCTGCGGCTTCTCGCTCGGGTCCACGTCGGCCGTCAGGCCGGGCATCAGCCGGTGCGTGACCTCGACCACCACGTCGGCCTTGTCGTCGGGCAGCGTCACGTCCCAGATTTCGCCGAGGCAGCGGACGCGGACGGTCGTGCCGGTCGGCTTCTTCGCTGTGAGGTAGATGCGGCCGGTGTGCAATGTCAAATCCGCGTCGAACCCGTCGTAGGGCGGGTGGAACGTGACCGCCGTGTCGAGGATCGGGATCGGCTGCTGCTCGGGGAGGTTGCCCCAGAGTTCGACGCCCGCGCCGCTGTCGGTCTTGAAGTTCGCCTTGTAGCCGGGCAGCGCGACCAGCTTCTCGGCGGAGAACAGCGCCGGGTCCTTCGCCGCGACGCGGACCCATTTGCCGTCGCGGTTGGCGAGGACGACGCGGTCCGGCGTTTCCAGCACGCCGAGGGTGACGCGGTCCTCCTTCGGCGGCTGCGGCTTCGGCACGAGGTCCATCGGCGGCGGGCCTTCGACCATTGGCGCGGGGGCCACCGCCGGTTCTTCCTTCGACAGGTCCACGGCCGCGGGCATCGGCACGGCCGGCGGCTCCGCCTTCGGCTCGACCTTCGGCGGCTCGGGTTTCTTCTCCCCGTTGGCGGGCACGACGGCCGCGATCTCCTGTCGCTTCGGAGGCAGGTCGGACTTCGCGGCCGACGGCCACGCGGCGTAGGCCGTCAGCCCCAGCCCGGCGACGAGCGCCGCGAGGATCGCGAGCTGGGCGATTTTCTGCCCGCGGTTCTCCGTCTGCCCGTAAGCCTTCATGCCGAGCAGGTACGCGGCGTCCGAGTCGTCGGCGTTCGGCAGCGGCTCGTCCGGCAGCACGCCGCCGACCGGGACGGTGTTCCCCGGCTTCTTGTTCGGCAGCGACTCCGGACCGGTGACGAGCCGGTACATCCGCTGCCGGGCGGTTGGCGGCACGCGGACCGGCTCGCTGAGGAGCAGCGTGAGAATCTGGTGGCAGGCCGCGACCTCCGCGAGGTGAACGTCCGAGTCGAGGCAGAGCTTCTCGAACTCGACCGTCTGGTCGGACGGCAGCGTGTCGCTGAGGTACTCAGCCACGGTGTTCGGGTCCGACCCGTTGCCGCCCTCGGCCGGCGGCGTCGAGAGCCGGCGGCGGCGGGTGACCCGCTTGATCGTCTCGATCAGTTCCTTCGCCGTCGGACTCTCCGCGACCTTCTGGCCGATCGCCTTCGCCTCGTCGCCGGGCAGGGTGTCGTCGAGGTACGCCAACAAGGTTCGCAGGGTCAGTCGCATCGCCGGCCTCCGGGGTGTCGTCACCTCAAATAGTGGGGCCGCGACTCCGGTTTCGTGCATCGAAATGGAAAAAAATTCGAGGCGTGCATTCGCCGGAACAATCGGTATCCTCGGCAGAGTTAAACCTGCCTTCCAGGACGATCCCCATGCGAACCTTGTTGTTCTTCCTGTTCCTGTCGGCGAGTTTCGCCGTCGCCGCGGACCCGAAGTCCGGCGTGCGGGCCGGGGCGTTTGCGATGGACGTGACGCCGGAGCACTTCCCGATTTCCGTGAACGGGAACATGGCCGACTTCCAGGCGAAGGCCGCGAACGACCCGCTGCACGCGAGGTGTCTGGTGCTGGACGACGGGAAGACGAAGCTCGCCCTCGTCGTCGTCGATAGCTGCATGTTGCCGCGGGAGTTGCTCGACCGGGCGAAGGAGCTGGCGAGCGCGAAGACCGGCATCCCGACGAGCCACATGCTCATCTCAGCGACGCACACGCACTCCGCCCCGACCGCGACCGGCGTGTTCCAGAGCGAGCCGGACGCGAAGTACGTGGCGTGGCTGCCGGGCAAGATCGCGGACGGGATCGCGAAGGCGCACGCCAACCTCTCGCCGGCGGAACTCGGGTGGGCCGTCGTGGACGAGCCGACGCAGGTGTTCAACCGCCGGTGGTGGATCAAGCCGAGCGTCGAGAACCGCGACCCGTTCGGCGGGACGACCGACCTCGTGAAGATGAACCCCGGAATTCAGAACCCGGCCCTGATCGCGAGCGCCGGGCCGACCGATCCGGGCGTGTCGATCCTCGCGGCCCGCGTGGGCGGGAAGCCGGTCGCCCTATTCGGCAACTACTCGCTGCACTACGTCGGTGGGCTGCCGGCGCTCTCGGCCGATTACTTCGGGCTGTTCAGCGACACGATCGGCGGGAAGGTCGGCGGGAACGAGAAATTCGTCGGCGGGCTGTTCAACGGCACGAGCGGGGACGTGAACAACATCAACTTCCGCGAGGCGGCGATCCCGGCCAAGCCCGGCGAGCGGGCGCGGGTCGTGGCCGACGTGGTGTCGAATGCGGCGAAGAGGGCTTACGGACAGGCGAAGTTCACCAGCGACATAACTCTCGCCGTCGCAGAGAAGGAGGTCGAGCTGAAGGTCCGTAAACCGACCGCCGGGGAACTAAAACGGGCTGAGGATATGCTCGCGAAGGCCGGGGATCGCGTGCTGAAGGGGTTGGACGAGGTGTACGCTCGCGAGACGGTGCTGATCGCGAAGTACCCGGACACGGTGAAGCTGAAACTCCAGGCGATGCGGGTCGGCGGCCTCGGGATCGTCGGCATCCCGTGCGAGGTGTTCACCGAGATCGGGCTGGAGATTAAACGCCGCTCGCCCCTCCAGCCGACGTTCACGGTGTCGCTCGCGAACGGCTACAACGGCTACCTGCCGACGCCGCAGCAGCACCGGTGGGGCGGGTACGAGACGTGGCGGGCGCGGTCGAGCTACCTCGAAGTCACGGCGTCCGACACGGTCACGGCGACGGTGATGGAGTTGCTGGCGGCCGTGGGGAAATGAAAAACCCGTCGGCGAACGCGAACGTCCGCCAACGGGTTTTTGGAGCCGCGGGTTCCGGCCCGCGGCTCGGCCTCTTCCGTCCCAGCCCCGTTCCGACAAGGCTGCGTCGGTTGATGGGAACAGAAGCAATCACCGTGCCGCGCAGTTTCGTGCCGAATTTCGCGGCCGATTGATCTTGAATCGCTGATTTTTCGGGTTGCGTCGGCAATTCTGACGGCAAGTTTTACAACTCGCGCCGGACGCGATGAAAAATCTGCCCGCACCTTTTACCGAATCAGCACGACGCGAACGTCCATGACGTTCGTGCCCGTCAGCCCGGTGCGGACGAGGCCGCCGGTCGCGTCGAAGAACGGGTAGGCGTCGTGCGACCGTAGCGCGGTTGCCGTTGACAGACCGAGCCTTTCCGCGGCAAAAAGTGTGTCCTGGGTGGCGACCGCGCCGGCCGCGTCGGTCGGGCCGTCCTCGCCGTCCGTGCCCGCGCTCAGGACCGTCACGCCGTTCATTCCGTCGCGGCCGAGTTTGTCGAGCATTGCCAGGACGAACTCCTGGTTCCGCCCGCCCTTGCCGGTCGATATGCCGAGCGTCACCGTCGTCTCGCCGCCGAGGAGTACGCACGCCGGCGGCTTCACCGGCTCGCCGCGCTCGCGAATGCTTCGCACGATCCCGGCGACGGCCGCGGCCACGTCCTTCGTTTCGCCTTCGACGAACGGCCCCAGGTCGAGCACGGCGAAGCCGTGCTCGACGGCCTTCACCCTCGCCGCGTCGAGCGACCGTGTGTTCGAGGCAATCACGACGTTCCGCACGTTCGGCGGCAACTGTTTCGGCGTTTCCGGGACCTCGCCCCGCACGCCGCGTTCGAGGTGGGCAACCACCCGCGGCGGCGACTGTGCCCGCAGCCCGTACTTGTCCAGAACGGCCAGCGCGTCGGCGAACGTCGTCGGGTCGGCGGCGGTCGGGCCGGACGCGATCACGTCGAGCGGGTCGCCGACCACGTCCGAGATGATGAGGCTGACGACCAGCTTGCCGCGGAACGCCTCCGCCAGCCGCCCGCCCTTGACCCGCGACAGGTGCTTGCGGACGGCGTTCATCTCGTTGATCGTCGCCCCGCTCGCGTGCAAGAGCTTCGTAACGGCCTGCTTGTCTTCGAGCGTCACGCCGGCGACCGGCGCGGGTAGCAGCGCCGACCCGCCGCCGGAAAGCAGGCAGAACGCCACGTCGTCCGGCCCGGCCGCGGCGAGCAGCCGCAGCATCTCGTCCGCGCCTTCGACCCCGGCCGCGGTCGGATGATTGCTCCCGGCGGGCCGCGCCGAATGTAGCCGAATCCGCGTCGTCGTCCGCGGCGTGCCCTCGGGGACGTTCACGACGCCGACGAGGTTCGGCTCGACTTGCAGCACGGCTTCCAGCCCGGCCGCCATCCGGCCGCCGGCCTTGCCCGCGCCGACCGCGACGATCCGCGTCGTCGCGTTCAGGAGCGGGGCCAACTCGTCGTAGAGGGCCATGCAGGCGTCGAGGATCGCCTGTTCCGGGTTCGCGGCCGCGACCGCGTGCCGCCAAATGTCGAGCGCGATTTCAGAAGAGGTCATTTTGAGCCACAGATGAACACGGATAAACACGGATGAATAAAAATCATGATTTGGTTTTATCTGTGTTCTCTGTGTTCATCTGTGGCTAATTCTTCACGACAACACGTCTTTGACGACGTGGCCGTGAACGTCGGTGAGGCGGAAGTCGCGGCCGGCGTACCGGTACGTGAACTTCTCGTGGTCGAAGCCCAAGAGGTGCAGGATGGTCGCGTGCAGGTCGTGGACGTGGACCGGCTTCTCGACCGCCTTGAACCCGAACTCGTCGGTCGCCCCGACAACGGTTCCGCCTTTCACGCCGCCGCCGGCGAGCCAGCAGGTGAACCCGTGGTGGTTGTGGTCGCGGCCGTTCACCTTGCCGGCGTTGCTGCCCGGCTGGGCGAGTTCCACGACCGGCGTGCGGCCGAACTCGCCGCCCCAGATCACGAGCGTGGACTCGAACAAGCCGAGCCGCTTCAAGTCCGCGAGCAGCGCGCCGATGGCCTTGTCCACATCCCCGGCGAGGCGGCGGTGGTTCGCCTCCAGGTCGTCGTGGCTGTCCCACGGCTGGACCGGACCGTGCGACACCTGCACGAACCGCACGCCCCGCTCGACCAGCCGCCGGGCGATGAGCAAGGATCGCGCCTGGTCCGTGTTGCCGTAGGCGTCGAGGGTTTCCTTCCTCTCCTTGCGGATGTCGAAGGCGTCGGTCGCCTCGGTTTGCATCCGGTAGGCCAGCTCGAACGACTGGATGCGGGCCTCCAGTTGCGGGTCGGCGTCGCGGGCCTCCTGGTGCATCTTGTTGAGCTTCTGCAACAGGTCGAGCTGCTTCCGCTGCGTGTTGCCGAGGGAGAACTTGTTGCGGATGTGCTCGATCAGCTTTTCCGGGTCGCGCTCTCGGGTGTCGATGTACGTGCCCTGGAAGATGCCGGGCAGGAACGCGGACTGCCAGTTCTGCGACTCGAGCAGCGGCATCCCGCCGGGGCACATCGCGACGTAACCGGGGAGGTTCTGGTTCTCCGTGCCGAGACCGTAGGTGACCCACGACCCGAGGCTCGGCCGGACGAGCCGGGACTCGCCGGTGTTCATGAGCAAAAACGACGGCTCGTGGTTCGGCACGTCCGCGTGCATGCTGCGGATCACGCAGATGTCGTCGACGTGCTTCGCGGTGTGCGCGAAGAGCTCGCTGACCTCGATCCCGGACTTCCCGTACTTCTGGAACTTGAACGGCGAGCCGAACGCCGCCCCGGTCCGCCGCTCGGTCCGGAGGTTGCTCGTCGGCAGCGGCTTGCCGTGGTACTTGTTGAGGAGCGGCTTCGGGTCGAACGTGTCCACCTGGCTCGGCCCGCCGTTGGCGAAGACGTGGATGACCCGCTTCACCTTCGCGGGGAAGTGCGGGGCACGCGGCGCGAGCGGGTTGACGGCGTTCGGCTCCGCGGCGAGCAGTTGCTGCAGGCCGATGAGGCCCATGCCGACGCCGCAGTTGGCGAGGAGTTGCCGCCGGGTGAGGAAGGGGTTCATGCGGGTAGCGACTCGAAGAGGGTGGCGATGGCGCAGGCGAAGTTCGGCAGCACGTCGCCGCCGGTGAGCGTGGCGTCGATCCAGAGGACGGTCCCGTCGCCGGGCCGGGTGTAGACGGTCACGGACCGCTCGTCCGGATCGACGACCCAGACGAGCCGGACGCTGCGGGCGAAGTATTCGCGAATTTTCTCCGCGACGCGGCGGCGAGTGTTGCCGGGCGAGATGACTTCCGCCACGAGGTCGGCGGCCACGTCCGGGTACGCGGCCGGGGCCTGGTCGGCCGGCAGCCGGTCGAAGCTCCAGTACGCCACGTCCGGCCCGCTCTCGAGAGTAACGCGGCCTGTGCCGGCTTGCATCACGAAGGCGCGCAACTCCGAGGCGAGGGCGAGTTGAACGACGCCACGGACGAAAGCCGGTTGAGGGGCGGGCGGAGATAACGTGACGACCTTTCCGCGGAAGAGTTCCTGTTTCGACCCGTAGGCCGACGGCGGTAGCGCGGCAAACTCGGCCGCGGTCAGCAGCCCGGCGGCTGGGGTCGGCGTGAGAACGGCGCTCATGACATATCCCGCTTGGCCCGTGTCTTCGCGAGTTTCGCGACGAACTTCGCGTGCTCGTCGGAGGCCAGCCCCGTGTTCAAAGTCGTGAGGAGCCGCTTCGAGCCACGCTCGAAGATACCCACCGGGTCGAGCCAAAGGCCGGGGAAGGCACGGGAACGGTAGACGCCATTCTCGTCGGGCTTTATCGCCATGAAACCCCGCTTCCCACGGGTGTACCATTCCACCGCTTCCGTCTCGACGATCACGATCAGGTACTCGCGAACGCCGAACGCTTCGTAGTCCCGCCGCTTGGCGTGGCGGTCGATCGCGGCCGAGGAGTACGCGACTTCGGCCACGAGTTCCGGCGGCCCCACGACGTAATCGTCCTCGTTGATGGTCGTTTGGCCGCCGCTGTCCGGGTCGATCAAGAGGGCCGCGTCGGGTTGCGGTTCGCTCTCCTCGTCGAGGATGTTGGTCGTGTTGTCCAGGACCATCAACTCTTCCGACTCTCCGGCGTAGAGGCTCAACCAGGCCACCACGCGGGCGTGCGGGCGGCCGTGCCGCCAAGTGACGGGCGATGCCACGTAGACTACCCCTCCGATTAGCTCGGCTTTGAAGTCGTCCGGCGTTTGCATGTAGAGTTCATGGAACGTCTTCTGGTCCATGTGGTCGCCGTTGCGGAACGGCGGCACGAACCGCGGCTTCGCCTTCGGGGGTTTTGTCACTCGGTCGGCCGACGGCACACGCATTCTTCGTCCTCAGTCCACGAACGCGAACTCGTTGCTCAAGAGCAGCACCTGGGCGAGTTGCTCCCACCCGTCCTTCGGGGTCGCCGTCACGAACTCCTCGGCCAGTTCCGCTTCCTCCGCCGTCGGCGGGCGGCCGAGGGCGGCGCGGTAGGTCGCCGTCACCCGCTCCGGCGTCGTGCCGGCGGCCCGCGCGGCGACGGCCTTCGACGCCTCCAGCACGAACGGGCTGTTCATCAGGAACAGCGCCTGCTGCGGCACGGTCGTCTGGAACCGCTGCGGCGTGTGCTGGTCCGGGCTGGCGAAGTCGAACGCCCGGAACGTCCCGGCCAGGTTCTGCCGGTCCACGAACCCGTACACCGCCCGCCGCTTCGTGAACGGGGCCGCGAACAGATCGACCGACTTGCCGCCGACCTTGCTCACGTCCAACGTGCCGGCCGCGAACAGCAGCGCATCGCGGAGGCCCTCGAAGTCGAGCCGCTGGCGGTTGAACCGGGCGAGCAGCCGGTTGTCCGGGTCGGCCTTCGCCAGCTCCGGCGTGACGGTGCTCGCCTGCCGGTACGTCGCGCTGAGCATGATTCGGCGGTGCAGCTTCTTGAGCGACCAGCCGTCGTCGGCGACGAACCGGGTCGCCAGCCAGTCGAGCAACTCCGGGTGCGTCGGCGGCTCGGACCGGACGCCGAAATCGCTCGGCGTGCGGACGAGGCCCTGGCCGAAGTGCCACGTCCAAACGCGGTTGACGATCACGCGGGCGGTCAGCGGGTTCGTGCCGGAAACGATCGACTTCGCGAGTTCGAGCCGGCCGCTGCCGTCGGCGAACGGCGCGCGGCTCGGGCCGGCGACGACGGCCGGCATCTGCCGCGGGACTTTCGGCCCGCGGTTGTTCGGGTTGCCGCGGAGGAACACGACCGGCTCGGACATCCGCGGGCTGTCGTTCATGACCATCGCCCGCGGCGGGGCGAACGGCGACTTCGCGCGGGCGACGGCCGCGGCGTTGCGGAGCTTGCGGAACTCCCGCTTCACCGGGATTTGCACGAGCTTGTCCGCGTCGGCCGGCAGCGGGTTGGTGATGCCGTTCTCGCCGGCCATGCGGGCGACGAGCAGCTTCCAGTCGCGGTCGGCCGTCGAGTCGCCCTTCGCCGCTTCCGCGAGGAGTTCGCCGTACACGGCCGCGACTTCCGCGTGTGTCTTCGGCCCGGACTCGCGCAGCAGCGTGGCGAGGTGGGAATTGACCGACTTCGCCTTGACCGCCTCCGCCAGCTTCTTCGGAACCTCGTTCTCCGGCGTCGCGATGAGCGTATTCCACGTCGCGAAGATCGCGTCGTTCGTCGCCACGGCCGTCCGCCACCGGTCGAGCATCCGCGGGTCGAGCTTGTTCTCCACCGCCCACTTGTCGGCCTTGTCGGTGGGGAACCCCTTCGTCGCCTTCACGGCCAGCAACATCGTCGCGATGGACGACGCCTTCTTGAACGGCGCGAGGGCGTCGGCGTACATCTTCTTCTCGTAGTCGGCCGCGGCCTGCTCCATCTTCTTGAGGCTCTCCTCGAACGCGACCGCCTCCGGGCTTCGCACCGCCTCCGCGATCAGCGGCAGCTCCTTCGGCTCGAAGCTGCTGCCGAACACGCCGTAGAGCGAGTAGTAGTCCGCGATCGGGATTGGGTCGAACTTGTGGTCGTGGCAGCGGGCGCAGCCGACGCTCAGCCCCATCAGCCCGCGGCCGACGAGGTCGATCCGGTCGTCGATGATGTCGTGGACGTTGTTGCTGAACCGCCGGCCGACGGTCAGGAACCCCATCGCCGCCAGCGGCGACTTGTCCCCCTTCAGGTCGAGCTTGTCCGCGGCCAACTGCTCGATGACGAAACGGTTGTACGGCTTGTCCGCGTTCAGCGCGTTGATGACGTAGTCGCGGTACGTGTAGGCGTAGGGGTAGTTGCGGTCCTCGGTGAAGACGTACCCCTTCGTGTCGGCGTACCGGGCCACGTCCAACCAGTGCCGGCCCCACCGCTCGCCGTACTGCGGCCTCGCAAGTAGGCGGTCCACCACCGTCGCGAACGCCTCGGGCGAGTCGTCCTTCTCGAACGCGTCGATCTCGTCGGCTGTTGGCGGCAAACCGATCAGGTCGTAGTAGGCGCGGCGGATGAGCGTCCGCTTGTCCGCGACCGCGGACGGTTTCAGCCCCTTCTCGTGCAACTTTTGAAGCACGAACGCATCGATCGGGTTCGCGGCCTTCGCCGGCGGCACGGCCGGGTCGCGGACCGGTTGGAACGCCCAGTGCGTCTTCGCCGCGTCCGGGGCGGCCTGCGGCACGACCGCCTCCGGCATCGCCGCCCCGTGCTTCACCCACTCGACGAGCGCCGCGACCTGCTCGTCTTCGAGTTCCTTGTTCGGCGGCATCGGGAACTCGCCCTGCCGCCGCACCGACTTGATGAGCGAACTCTTCTCGACGTTCCCGGCCACGACGACCGGCCCGGCGTCCGTCCCCTTCTTCAGCCCGGCGACCGTGTCGAGCCGTAGCCCGGCCTCCTGCTTCTTCTCGCCGTGGCAGCGGACGCAGTCGGACAGCAGCAGCGGGCGGACCTTCTTCTCGAAGAAGTCGAGCTGCTCGGCCGTGGGCTTGTCGGCGGCCGCGAGGGCGGACCCGAAAGCGAGCGCGAGCACGGAGGATGCGAGTCGTCGCATGGAGCGTGCGGCCTCTAGGTGTCGGATGCGTGGGCGTCGTGCCCAGCGGTCATGGAGGGATACCGTCTCACCCTCATTTTATCTCACCGCCGGCGGTTTGTCGAAGGCGAAGGGACAATCTCCGCCGGTCGGAGGGGACGCCGAACCCGGCTTGCCCCGGCCCCGCGGGTTCGGGTACACCAACGGCATGACGCGCCTCGCACTCCTACTGCCCCTCCTCGCCGTCGGTTGCGATGGCTCCCTCGCCGTGAACATCCCGTCGCCCGCCGAGCCGGTCCCGCTCCCGGCGAACGACCGGTTCGACCCGGCCGCCTGCGGCACGGTTGCCGGCCGCGTCCGGTGGGTCGGCGAGTTGCCGGACGTGTCCCCGCTGCCGATTTCCCGGTTCCTCGGAACGATGACGCAGAAGGAAATCGTGCCGCACCCGAACGCCCCGCGGTTCTCCGCCGACGGCGGGGTGCGAACGGCCGTCGTCTTCCTCCGCGGCGTCGATCCGCGGCGGGCGAAATCCCAACCGGCCACGAACGTCCGCGTTGACGTGGAATCGCAGGGCCTCGTCGTGGTGCAGGACGGCGGCCGGCAGCGCGTCGGGTTCGTGCCCGTCGGGTCGGAGGTCGCGTTCGCGAACGGCATCGACGCGATCAGCGGCGTGCGGGCCCGCGGGGCCAGTTTCTTCACGCTGATGCTGCCGGCCGCGAACGACACGACCCGCCGCGTCCTCTCCCAGCCGGGCCGGGTGGAACTGACGAGCGCGAGCGGGCAGTTCTGGGCCGCCGCCGACATCTTCGCGTGCGAGCACCCGTACTTCGCCCGGACGGACGACGCCGGCCGGTTCGCGCTGGCGGACGTGCCGGACGGCGAGTACGAACTCGTTTGCTGGCATCCGAACTGGCACGCCCGCGGCCACGAGCGCGACCCGGAGACCGGCCAGATGGTCCGCATGTCCTACCTACCGCCGGTCGAGAAGCGTTCGACCGTCCGCGTCGTGGCCGGGAAAACCACGACCGCCGACTTCACGCTCCAGCCGGTCGATCTCGTACCGTCACGGAAACCGTGACTATCTTCTTGAATTCTTCCCACCCCGCGCCCACAATGCGAGAGGTTGCTGACGCCCCTCGCCGCGCCGACGGACGGCCGATTCGCTAAGACATCGGCTTTCCTCGACCGACGGGAGGGAGGTTCGATCATGTTCATCTACCCCGCTATCGACCTGCTCGGCGGCAAGTGCGTCCGCCTGCGTCAAGGCGATTACTCGCGGGAAACCGTCTTCTCGGACGACCCGGCCGCCGTCGCGAAACAATGGGTCGCGCAAGGGGCCGACCGGCTGCACCTCGTCGATCTCGACGGGGCGAAGGCCGGCAAGCCGGTGAACGGCGACGTGGTCCGGCGGATCGTGGCGGCCGCGGGCGTGCCGTGCCAGCTCGGCGGCGGCATCCGCACCGAGGCCGACCTGGAGGCCGTCTTCGGGTGGGGTGTACGCTGGGCCGTCCTCGGGACGCGCGCGCTGCAAGAGCCGGGCTGGGTCTGCCGCATGGCCGACCGACACCCGGCTCGGATCGTTTTGGGCGTCGATGCCCGCGACGGGTTCGTCGCCACCGAGGGTTGGCTCAGCACGTCGGCCACCAAGGCGACCGACCTGGCGAAGAAGGTGGAACACGCCCCGCTCGCGGCGGTCGTCTACACAGACATCGCGAAGGACGGCATGATGAGCGGGCCGAACTTCGACGCCCTCGCGGAGATGCAGGCGGCGGTGCGGCTGCCGGTCATCGCGTCCGGCGGCGTCAGCACCCACGACCACGTGGCGAGACTCGCCGCCACGAACCTGTTCGGCTGCATCATCGGCCGGGCGCTGTACGAAGGGACCGTTGACTTGTCCTTGATCCTGGCCACGACACGGACGGCCGTACCGAAAGCGAGCGGCGAATGACCTGATGCCTTCGTAGGGCGGGTCAAGGCTTTGCGCCGACCCGCCGGGGCTACTGTGACCGACGGCGGGTCGGCGCAAAGCCTTGACCCGCCCTACGAGACACCGATCCTTCGACCGCCCGCGACCGACCGTTCTGCCGTGGCTCCTCTTCCCATCAGGAGTTCACGTATGAGCAAGCACCTCGTCGAAGACGTTCGGGACATTGCACTCGTCGGGCACCGCGCGGCCGGGAAGACCAGCCTCGCGGACGCCCTGCTGTTCGAGGCCCACGCGGTGGACCGGCTCGGTAGCGTGGACGACGGCACGTCCGCCGCCGACACCGACGAGGACGAGAAACGCCACCACTTCTCCATCGACACCCACGTCCTCCACGCCGAGCACGGCGGCAAGCACCTGAACTTCCTCGACGCCCCCGGCACGCCCGACTTCATCGGCGCGGCCATCGAGGCGCTGTCGGCGGTCGAGACGGCCGCCGTCGTGGTGTGCGCCGTCAACGGCATCCAGGTGAACACCCGGCGGATGTTCCACGAGGCCGGGAAGCTCGGCCTCGCCCGCGTCTTCATCATCAACAAGCTCGACGCGGACAAGGTGGACTTCGAGGCCGTCGTCACCAGCATCCGCGAGTCGTTCGGCAAGAACTGCGTCCTGTTCAACATGCCGAACGACGTGGGGCCGAAGTTCAACGGCGTCATCGACCTCGTTCACAAGCCGACCGGGACGCCGACGACGTTCCCCTACGACCAGAAGCAGGCCCGCACGGAGCTGATGGAGGCGGTCGTCGAGGTCGATGAGGCGTTGATGGAAAAGTACCTCACCGACGGCAGCATCACGGACGCGGAACTGGAAGAGGCGATCCCGCGATGCATTGCGGCCGGGTACGTCGTGCCGATCTTCTGCACGTCCGCGAAGAAGGACCGCGGGGTGAAGGAGCTGCTCGACGGGCTGGAGCGGTTCGGGCTGTCGCCGCAGATGTCGAAGAAGAAACTCGAAGGGCTATCGTTCGGGTCGAACGGCTCGACGAGGTCGGCCGAGCCGACCGCCGCGTCCGAGTTCCTCGGCCAGGTCTTCAAGGTGGTGAACGACCGGTACGTCGGCCACCTGAGCTTCATCCGCGTCCTGTGCGGGACGCTGACGCCGAACCACAACATCATCGACCTGAACAACGGCAAGTCGATCCGCGTCGGGCAACTGCTCCAGGTCCAGGGGAAGACGCACGTGCCGGTTCAGGACGCCGTGCCGGGCGACATCATCGCCGTGGCGAAGGTAGACGGGCTGCACGTCGGCGACACGGTCGCGTTCCGCACGGACGCGCCGAAGCTGCCGGCGATGAACTTCCCGGCCCCGATGTTCGGCGTCGCCGTCGAGCCGAAGACCCGCGGCGAGGAAGAGAAGGTCGCCAGCGGGCTGCACAAGATCGCGGAGGAAGACCCGACGATGCGGATCACGCACGACCCGCAGACGCACGAACTCGTCGTCAGCGGCGTGAGCCAGCTACACCTCGAAGTCATCCGCGAGCGGCTGAAGCACCGGTTCGACGTGGACATCGTCACGAAGGAGCCGAAGGTCCCGTACCGCGAGACGATCATCACGAACGGCGCGGGCGACTACAAGCACAAGAAGCAGACCGGCGGCCGCGGCCAGTTCGCGGAGGTCCACCTGCGGGTCTTCCCGCTGTCGCGGGACATCAAGACGCAGGAACAGTTGGAGAAAGAGTTCGCGAACAAGTCGAACTTCGAGAAGATGCGGTCGGCCCACTACGATCCGGCGGCGAACTTCGCGTTCATCGATCACATCGTCGGCGGGTCGATCCCGAACAACTTCATCCCGGCCATCGAGAAGGGGATCAAGGAGATGCTCGAACGCGGCGTCCTGGCCGGCTACCGGATTCAGGACCTGGCGGTCGAGGTCCACTTCGGCAAGTACCACGACGTGGACTCGTCCGAAGCGGCGTTCAAGACGGCCGCCCGGCACGCCTTCAAGAAGGCGTTCCTGACGGCCCGGCCGACGCTGTTGGAGCCGATCGTGAAGCTGGAGGTGACGGCCCCGGCCCGGTTCACCGGGTCGCTCCTCGGCGACCTGTCCACGAAGCGGGCGCACGTCGAGAACCAGGACTCGCTGCCCGGCGACATGAACGTGATCCAGGCCCGCGCCCCGCTCGCGGAGGTGGCCCGGTACGCGGCCCAGCTCGGCGGCATGACGCAGGGGCAAGGCTCGTACTCGATGGAGTTGAGCCACTACGAGACGGTCCCGGCGGCCGTGTTGCAGCAGGTGGTGGCGCGGTCGCAGTTGAAGGAGTTGGAAGACGATTGAGGATTTTGATGGTCGAAGCCCAGGGATGATCATCCCTGGGCTTTCTTCGTTTCCAACGATCTTCTTGCACGCGCGTTGCCCGTCTGTAAAGCTAGAAGAAGACTCGTCACATCCCCTGACGCACGGACCGGCGAATGAAAGCGCTCCAGAACTTCTACGAGAACGAGTGGTACTTCGCGGCCCCGATGACGGCGATGACGCTCATCGCGTTCCTCCTGGTCGCGTGGCGGTGGCTGCTCAACCAGAGCGCCAAGACGCGGATGGACCGGTTCCTCCCGGAACTGCAATCAATCCTGAAGCGGAAGGGCACGAAGACGGCCGCGCAGCTCTGCCGGAACGAGAAGGGCCTCATCCCGAACGTCCTGTACGTGGCCGGCCTCGAAGCGTCAGAGCAGGGCGTCGCCGCGATGCGGCGGAGCATGGCGAGCGCCGTCGAGTTGGAGATTCTCCCGCGGTTGAACTTCCTGCTCGCGCCGATCCTGGCCATCGCGAAGATTTCCACGATGGTCGGGCTGCTCGGCACGGTCATCTCGATGATCGGCACGTTCTCGAAAATCTCCGAGGCGACGGCGAAGGGTCCCGGCGGCGGCGGGAACGTCGGCGCGCAAGCCGAGTCGATCGGCCTCGCCCTGTTCGCGACGGCGCTCGGGCTGCTGACGGCCATCCCGCTCGTGTTCATGCACGTCCTGTTCAAGGACTGGATCGCCCGGTTCGAGACGAAGATGAAGGGGGCGGCCCAGAAGCTGATCGTGCTGGTGCAGAACGCGAAGGCCGGGAAGCTGGAAGACCCGCTGGAGGCGACCCGTCCCGACCCGCGGGAGGAGAAGGAGAAGCCGGCCCGCCGCGGCCGCGACGAGGACGGGGAGGAAGACGACGAGGACGACGACCGCCGCAGCTCCCGCCGCGAGCGGGTACGGCGGTAAGACTGACTTCCGAAGTCCGGCTTCGACTTCGGAAGTCGAGGGGGCGGTGAAGCACGTGCCGACCCCGCGAAAGTTCCTCCGCCGTTCGACTTCCGAAGTCGAAGCCGGACTTCGGAAGTCAGGCTGTGAGGGTTGCCCGTGGCCGTCGTTTCCTTCGACGTATGGCTCATCAGCACGAACACCGTCTACCGCGGCGTGCCGTTCGGGGCCGTCACGGACTGGGCGCAGCAGGGCCGCCTCTCGCCGGACGACAAGATCAAGGACGCCGGCCCCGGCGAGAACTGGGGCCGCGTCGCCGACCACCCCATCGTCGGCGACTACCTGTTCGTCAAATCGGCCGACGCCCCGCCCGCGATTCCCGAAAAGCCGACGGAGGCGCTCGAGCCGGTCGAGGTGGACGTGGCGTGGAAGAAGGACCACGCGGACGACGACGACGACCCGGACATGATCCCGCTCATCGACATTAGCCTCGTGCTGCTCATCTTCTTCATGATGACGGCCACCGTCGCGTCGATGTCGCCGATCAAGAACCCGGAGATGGAACACATCGCCAACCTCGGCGAGGACCCGGAGGCGTTCGTCATCGAGATCGACCGCAAGCCGAACGGCGACCCGACGTACACGTTCCGCATCGGCAACGGCGCGCCCGAACCCGGCGGCAGCGAACTCCCGACGATGGCCGAGGTGCTGCGGGTGATGGACGCGAAGATCGCAGAAATGCTGCCGCGCGCGGCGCACCCGCCGTCGGTCCACGTCTCCTGCCACGAGGGGCACGACAGCGACAAGCTGCTCGACCTCGCGGCCGAGCTGGAGAAGCGGAAGCGGGAGAACAAGATTCGGATGTTCGGAACCGTCGTTAACGAGAAGCCGAAATGAGCTGGGCCGTGCGGTTCGAGGGGTCGGAAACGGTCGTCGAAATCCCGACGGCCCAACGGGTGCTGGACGGCGTCCGCGAGGGCGAGTGGGAGCCGACGGACGACGTGCGCGGTCCGGTCGATAATGCGTGGACGCCGATCGAGGAGCACGCGCAGTTCGCGGACGCGATTGCCGAGATGGAGCCACCGCCCCCGCCGCACGACGACGAGACGCGGCTGGACATGAACCCGCTCATCGACGTGGCGCTCGTGCTGCTGATCTTCTTCATCCTCACGACGACGTACTCCGTGCTGCGGCGGACCATCGACATCCCCGCCGAGCCGGACCCGAAGGAGGACAAGGGGAAGACGAAGTTGAAGCTGTCGGACGTGTTGGAGCGGTCGTTCAAGGTCGAAGCGTGGATGGTGGAAGACCGGCCGCGGGTGAAGGTTGGCGAAACGATCGTCGAGATAGAGGACGTGGAGAAGGAGTTAACGAAAGCGATGAAGGCGACGGGCCACCGCGAAATGCTGCTGGAGTTCGAGGGCCGCGTGCCGTGGGGCGTGCTGGCGAAGGTCATCGACGCGGCGAAGGCGGCGGAGATCCAGCAGATCACGTTCAAGAGGAAGAAGGTGGGCGCGTGAAAACGCCCACGGACGTTCGTCCGTGGGCTTTGCTCGAACACCAATTCTCAGCGGAGTTGTTGGTCGGTCACCACGAAGTCGTACTTGCCGCCCCGCATGATGACCTTGAACACCGTCTTGCGAATCTGCTCGGCCGGCTTGTTCTGGTAGTTCTTCTCCAGCGACGACAGCTTCTCCTCCAACTCCCGCGGGAAGTACGCGAAGAACGACCGCGGCACGAACGTCAACTTCAGCGCCACGCCGACCGCCTTCACGTTGTCCTGGTTCGCCTCCGCGAACTGAATCAGCTTCGTGTACTTCTCGATGTCCGCGTCCGTCGCCGTCTTCGGCTGCGGGTTCTTCGGGTCGGTGAACAGCACCATCGTCTTCCCGTCCGGCGGGACCGGGACCATGATGACGCCGCCGATGCCGCTCATCTGGTTGACGTAGTCCTGGCCGTTGGAGGTCTCGAACTTCAGCACCCACCGCAGGGCGCGGGCGTAGGTCGAACTCGCCCCGAACCCGCCGGGGCCTTTGCCGCCGGCCGCCTCGCCGCCGGTCGTGCCGTTTCCACTGCCCGACCGCGCACCGAGGAGTTTCTTCTGCAAGTCGCTGTTCAACTGGCTCAGGGCCGCGGCCTCGTTGTCCGAAATGTCGATGTCGCCGCCGAGGTCGAGCTTCTCGCGGAGGTTGTCCTTGACTTCGCTCAGCGGGACGTTGTTCGTGAGCTTGCTGAGTTCGGCGGCCGACGCGGGCGCGCCGACGGCCAGTTCCTGCCCGCCGTCGCCGGGGCTGCCGTCGCCGGAGTCGTCGTCGCCGCCGAGGAACGACAGCGGGACCGGGTTCTTGCTCGGCCGGCCCTCCCGCATCGCCAACACCAGGAAAAGCACGGAGAGCGAGAACACCAGCACGGCGAACGCCGTGCTGATCGGCATTTCGAGCCGGTCGTTGTACCGCTCCCAGAACGGCTGTTCGAGGACGCCGTTCGGGTCGAGGTCGCGGAACCCGGACTGCTCGACGGGTTCGACCGGCGGTTCGAGGGTGGGCGCTTCAGTCGGCGACATGGTCGGCTCCCGTGATGGGTGAGGAACGAGTATCCTCTAATCCCAACCTACCCGAACGCGGGAGGTTTGCAAATATCCGGGCGAAAATAGTAGTAGGCACACTCCGTGTGCCGTCTGTTGTCGGTCGCAGCGACTTCCGAGAAGTTGCCGAGACGCCGAACAAACGGCACACGGAGTGTGCCTACTACTCTGGTTACTTCTTCACCTCGTACTCGGCGTCGATCACGTCGTCGCCGTCCTTCTTGTCCGGTGTCGGCGTACTCGGCGTCGCCCCCGGCGCGGCCCCGGCCGCCTTGTACAGGTGCTGGGCCATCGCCTGGGAGGCCGTGTCGAGTTCCGCCACGGCCGCCTTCAGCGCGTCCAGGTCCGTGCCGTCCTTCAGCCCCTTCACCTTCTCGATCGCCCGCTCGATCGGGGCCTTGTCCGCCGCCGTGATCTTGTCGCCGGACTCCTTGAACAGCTTCTCCAGTTGGAACACCTTGTTGTCCGCCTCGTTCCGGGCGTCGGCCATCTCCCGCTTCTTCTTGTCGTCGGCCGCGTGGCTCTCCGCGTCCCGCCGCATCCGCTCGACCTCGTCCTTGTCCATACCGCCGCTGTTCGTGATGCGGATGTTGTTCTCCTTGCCCGTGCCGAGGTCCTTCGCGGACACGTGCAGGATGCCGTTGGCGTCGATGTCGAACGTCACCTGAATCTGCGGCACGCCCCGCGGCGCGGGCGGGATGCCGTCCAGGTGGAACTCGCCGATCTTCTTGTTGTCCCGGCTCATCGGCCGCTCGCCCTGGTAGACCTCCACCAGCACGCTCGGTTGGTTGTCCGACGCCGTCGAGTACGTCTTCTCCACCTTCTTCGGGATCGTCGTGTTCTTCGGAATCAGCACGTCGAGAATCCCGCCGAGGGTTTCGAGGCCCAGCGACAGCGGCGTCACGTCCAACAGCAGCAGGTCGGACTTCGCCCCGAGCAGCAACTGCGCCCCTTGGATGGCCGCGCCGATGGCGACGACCTCGTCCGGGTTCACGCCCCTGTGCCCTTCCTTGCCGAAGATTTCCTTCACGAGAGCCTGCACCCGCGGCATCCGGGTCATCCCGCCGACCATCACGACCTCGTCGATCTGGCCCGGCTTCAGCCCGGCGTCCTGCAGCGCGGTCAGCACCGGCTTCTTGCACCGCTCGATCAGGTGCTCGACCATCCGCTCCAACTGGTTGCGGGTGATCGTCAGCATCAGGTGCTTCGGCCCGCTCGCGTCCGCGGTGATGAACGGCAGGTTGATGTCCGTGCTCGTCTGCTGCGACAGGTCCTTCTTCGCCCGCTCGCCCGCCTCCTTGAGCCGTTGGAGGGCCATCTGGTCCTTCCGCAGGTCGATGCCGTTTTCCTTTTTGAACTCGGCCGCGATGAAGTCGATGAGGACTTCGTCGAAGTCGTCGCCGCCGAGGTGGGTGTCGCCGTTGGTGGACTTCACCTGGAACACGCCGTCCTCGCCGACTTCGAGGACGGACACGTCGAACGTCCCGCCGCCGAGGTCGAACACGACGATCTTCTGGTCCTTCTTCTTGTCCATCGCGTAGGCGAGGGCGGCGGCGGTCGGCTCGTTGATGATCCGCATCCGCTGCTTGTCCTTCTTGCCGGTCTTCTCGTTCTCGACCTCCCACTCGGTGTCGAACCCGGCGATGGCGGCCGCGTCCACGGTCGCCTGCCGCTGGCTGTCGTTGAAGTACGCCGGGACGGTGATGACCGCCTTACGGACGGTGTGGCCGAGGTACGCCTCGGCCGCTTCCTTCAGCTTGCGGAGGATCATCGCCGAGATTTCCGGCGGCGTGTAGTTCTTGGCGTCGATGTCAACCTTGACCAAGTCTTCCTTGCCGCCAGTGATCTTGTACGGGACGAGCTTCTCTTCGCTCTCGACTTCGTAGTGCCGGCGGCCCATGAACCGCTTGATCGAGTAGATCGTACGGGTCGGGTTGGTGATCGCCTGCCGCTTCGCCGGGTCGCCGACGAGCCGGTTGCCGTCCTTCGTGAACGCGACGACGCTCGGCGTAATCCGGTTGCCTTCCTGGTTGGCGATGACCTTGACCTCGTTCCCTTCCATGACCGCGACGACCGAGTTCGTGGTGCCGAGGTCGATGCCGATGATTTTCTCTTCCGCCATGTGTGTGGACCTCCTCCGGGGTCGTGGGTTGGCTCAATGTCAGCGAATTTTACCCACGACCGGTCGTTCGCTGCGTGGTGTATCCTGGAACCGCGACGGGTGGTGATTCGGGTAACGGTCCGTGTTTCGGGGGTCCAAGAGCAACCGCCGTGCCGCGCCCCAAACGGACATGCAGCTCGTCGAAATCGCCTGAAATCGAACAAGTTCCGCCGCGCGGGTTTGAAGGGCGACTGTCAGAATGGCATCCGTTTACGCACACCTGGACCGTCGAAACTGACTCAACACGCCCCCCGATGGTCGTCACAAGTCGTTTTCAGACAGTTTCTTGAGTAAAATTCGGCGATTTGTAGGGGCTTCGCCTGACAGCCGAACCGCGTCCGGCGGAGGGGCGTAACGGATTCATCCGGTTCGCCGGAAGAACCCGACCGGGAACGGGTTAGAAAAATCCGACTATCCGGGCCGTCGCGTTGACTTCATCCGCAGCAAGGATACATTGGGCACAAATTTCCACCTTTTCCCGCCTTCACTAGCCATCATGTCGAAAAAACCCGAAGCCGGATCGAGCGACAAGGTCAACGCGGACCTCAAGGCCCTGCGGACCAAGATCGACAAGCTCGACCTCGACATCCTCGAACTCGCGAACAAGCGTGCCGCGATCGCGGCCCAGATCGGCAAGGTGAAGTCGCAGACCGGCGGCGACGTATTCTCCGCCGCCCGCGAAGAGGAAGTCCTCCTCAACATTCTCGGCGCGAACAAGGGGCCGCTGCCGGAGGTCACGCTCAAGTCGATCTTCCGCGAGTTGATGAGCGCCTCGCGGGCGCTGCAGCGGACCCAGAAGGTCGCGTTCCTCGGGCCGGAGTACAGCTACAGCCACATCGCGGCCCTGGAGCGGTTCGGCGAGGCGGCCGAGTACATGCGGGTCGGGTCGATCGCGGCTGTGTTCGAGGAAGTGAACCGCAAGCACGTCGATCTCGGCGTCGTGCCGCTGGAGAACTCGACCGACGGCCGCATCGCGGACACGCTCGACATGTTCATCCGCATGCCGAACATCAAGATTTGCTCGGAAATCCGGCTGCTGGTTCATCATAACCTGCTGGCGAACTGCGAGCAGACGGCGATCCAGCACATCTACAGCAAGGCCCAGGCGCTGTCGCAGTGCCGGAACTGGCTGAGCAAGAACATGCCGCACGCGAGCCTGCACGAAGTCGCGAGCACGGCCGACGCCGCCCGGCTGGCGACCGGCTCCCCGAACGCGGCGGCGGTGGCGAGCCGGCAGGCGGCGGTCCGGTACGGCATCCGCGTGCTGTTCGCGAACATCGAGGACTACGCGAACAACGAGACGCGGTTCGCGGTCATCGGCGGCAGCGACAGCGCGAAGACCGGCCACGACAAGACGGCGATCATGTTCCAGGTCCCGCACAAGCCGGGGTCGCTGGTGGACATCCTGGAGCTGTTCAAGTCGAACAAGATCAACCTGACGTGGATCGAGTCGTTCCCGTACCGGCAGGCGAAGGGCGAGTACGTGTTCTTCGTGGACTTCGAGGGCCACCACGAGGACCCGAAGATCAAGAAGGCCCTCCAGGCGGCCGAGAAGATGTGCGAGTCGCTGTCGATCCTCGGCTCGTTCCCGATGGCGAAGCTGACGGACGACTGAGGTGGGTCGTGCCGGCCAATCCCAACCTACTCGTCCGTGTGGCAACCCCATCCTTGTTCCAGGCCGAGGACGTGTCAGATTCTCGCTTCTACCTGTTTGCAACACTCCACAGCGGTGCGGTACGATTTGAAGTGGTGGCCCGACTCAATACGGGTGAACGTGGGGCGGTGTCCGGCCGAGAGTTTTTTGCCGCGATGATGGACCACTTCGCGCCGCAGGTAAGGGTCATTCAGGCCGATTGGAACCGGGCAAGTGGCTTGACCACGAACATCGATCAGTTCAACCGTGCAACGGCGGCGGGGTTGGACCCGGAGCGGGCGGCTGCTTTAACGTGGACCGGCCTGCGGGCCTCCGAGTACGGTTATGACGTGGTCTCGATCACCGCGACAGACCCTGCCACCCCGTCGGTCAGTTATGATACCGTGAGGGTCGAGTTCTGTCGGTAAGCGGCATAGGGGGATAACACAATGCACACGCATCCGGATGTTGTCAAGGAGTTGCGCGGTCTGTTCAAGGAGGGATCGACCCCTTCCCGCCTCATTCGCCACATTGCCGAGCGGCACGACGGCGACGACTCGCTGCACGCCCTCATTCAGGTCTACTTTTTCGAGGCCTTCGGCGTTCCAATCGTCCGCGGTGTGAACCCGACCGATTGCCACCAGCACGACGACCTTCGTTTTGCATTCTTGAACGATCAGTTGCTCCACGAAATGATTCAAAGGAAGGGTGAGTGGGACGTTGACGGCGTACCCTCCTGGCTCGACTCCCTGGTGGCAACAGCCGACCGCGAACAACTTCACTCGGCCAAGACCGTAGCACCGAAACCTCGATACTGGAACTTCTTGACGCCCGAAGAGCAGCGGTTGGCGCACCTCGGTTGTGCTTCGGCTAACAACCTTTCCGAGAAGGTGAAAATCCTTTCCCGACTCTGCGAGAGCTTGCAGCAGAAGGTCAACGACTTGTCCGCCACTCCCGCCAGCCGGTAGCGCTAGCGTACTTGAGAGAACCCCGTTGGAGACAAGGTCGCGGTTCCGACCGCCGAAAAGATGTGCGAGTCGCTGTCGATCCTCGGCTCCTTCCCGATGGCGAAGCTGACGGACGACTGACAGCCTCGTTTCGCCCCGGCCGAATGATTCCGGGATCGTTCCACGCCCCGTCCGGAATCATTATCTCATTTCGACGCAACAACTTCGGTCGCGGCCGCGGAATGATTCCGGACTTTTGAAATGATTCCGGCGGGGAGTGGGGGCGTTTCCGTGGAATGATTTTCACCTCCCGCGCGACCTGTCGCGGCGGTGGCACTTCGATATCGTAACCGGTAGCGTTTGACCCTCCCGCGCACGCCGCGGAACCGATGGACGGCTGCCACATGATCCTCGTGCTACGCCCCGACGCCTCACTGGAACAGATCGACCACGTCATCGAGCGGGTGAAGGAACTCGGGTTCACCCCGCACGTCAGCCGCGGCGAGTCCCGCACCATCGTCGGGGCCATCGGCGACGAGACGAAGCCGTTCGCCCAGAACTTCGCGGCCATCCCCGGCGTCGAGCAAGTGCTTCCCATCATGAAGCCGTTCAAGCTCGCCAGCCGGGAGTTCCACAAGGAAGACAGCGTCGTCTACGTCGGCAAGGTCCGCATCGGCGGCGGCAGCCTCGCCATGATCGCCGGGCCGTGCGCCGTCGAGAGCTACGAGGTGCTGGACACGATCGCGAAATACGTCAAGGCCGGCGGCGCGAACATCCTCCGGGGCGGGGCGTTCAAGCCGCGGACCAGCCCGTACAGCTTCCAGGGCATGGGCGAGGACGGGCTGAAGATCCTCCGCGACGTGGGCGACAAGTACGACATGCCGGTCGTCACCGAGGTCATGGACCCGCGGCAGGTGGACCTCGTCTGCCGGCACGCGGACATGCTGCAACTGGGCGCGCGGAACATGCAGAACTTCGACCTGCTCAAGGAGGTCGGCAAGGCGAACAAGCCGGTGCTGATGAAGCGGGGGATGAGCGCGACGGTCAAGGACATGCTCATGTCCGCGGAGTACATCCTGGCCGAGGGGAACAAGAACGTCGTGCTGTGCGAGCGGGGCGTGCGGAGCTTCGAGGACAGCACGCGGAACATGCTCGACATGAGCGCCGTGCCGAACGTGAAGGGACAATGTCATCTGCCGATCATTGTGGACCCCAGCCACGCGACCGGGCGGCCGGACCTGATCCCGAGCATGAGCCGGGCGAGCGTCGCGGCCGGGGCGGACGGGGTGCATGTGGAGGTCCACAACTGCCCGGAGAAGGCCCTCTCCGACGGCCCGCAGGCGCTGCTGCCGCATCAGTTCCTGGCGCTCATGGGCGACCTGCGGCGGCTCGCGGAAGCGCTCGGCCGCAGCTTCTGGGCTCCGAGCGAGAACTAATTGGAGACGGCTCACATGGCAAAGCGACCGAAGTTCGTGGCCGGGAATTGGAAGATGTACACGTCGCTGGCCGGGGCGAAGGGCCTCGCCGCGACCGTGGCGACGAACCTCGGCGGCGACAGCCGCGTGATCGTCGCCGTGTTCCCGCCGGCCGTGTGGCTCACGACCGTCGCCGACGTGCTGGAAAACACCGCCGTCGGCCTCGGGGCGCAGAACTGCCACTTCGAGCGGGAGGGGGCGTTCACCGGCGAGCTGTCGCCGCAGATGCTCAAGGACGCCGGGTGCAAGTACGTCCTCGTCGGCCACAGCGAGCGGCGGCACGGCCTCGGCGAGACGGACGAGTTCCTGAACAAGAAGGCGAAGGCCGCCCTCGCCGCCGGGTTGCACGTCATCTTCTGCGTCGGCGAACTGCTCGCCGAGCGGGAGGCGAACCAGACGGACGCCGTCCTCGACCGGCAGCTGACCGCCGGCCTCGCGGGCATCCCGGCCGACCAGATGGGCCACCTCGTCGTCGCCTACGAACCGGTCTGGGCCATCGGGACCGGGAAGGTCGCCACGCCGGAGCAGGCGCAGGAGGCCCACGCCTTCATTCGGAAGAAAATCGCCGGCCTGTTCGGCGAGAATGTGGCGAGTCACCTTCTCATTCAGTACGGCGGCTCCGTGAAGCCGGACAACGCTGCCACGATCCTGCAACAGCCGGACGTGGACGGGGCGCTCGTCGGTGGGGCGAGCCTGAAGGCCGACACGTTCTTGGCGATCGTGCGGGCCGCCATCAACTAACCCCTGTCCGGCGGACCGATTTCCTCCCTCTCCCCCGGCTTTGCGGGGGAGAGGGCCGGGGTGAGGGGGACAGCGTCCCGGACTTGGGGACGTTCCTCCCGTGTGAGGGAGGCTTGGCCCCCACCCCCAAACCCAATCCCCCCCCACCCCGGGGGAGGGGGGGGGAGCGTGTCACCCCCCGGCCGGCGGGGGGGCCCGCCGACAGTAAAAAGT
>NZ_JCABYM010000050.1:0-63651 GCF_059499385.1 Limnoglobus sp.
CGGCGCGGGCGCCCCAGCCCGACCCGCCCAAGGCGCATCGCGTCCGCGGGAGGCAGCTGACCCCCCTCCCTAACCCTCCCCCCCAAGGGGGGAGGGAATAAAACACTGAAACGCGGGGCGAAACGCGATCCCGTTCACGAACCGACACCGACGATTTCCGTCTATAATCACCCTCTCTCCCCTCGGCCCGCGGGACCGCCGCGCCGGGGGGAGACTTTTTTCCCGGACGCCGTCATGATCGCGAACGCCCGCCTGCACGCCAACCGGTCCGCCGCCGCCCTCGTCGAGGCGGCCGTCCAGCGGCAGGAAGGCCGGCTCACGTCGATGGGGGCGTTCGCCGCCACCACCGGCGCCCGCACCGGCCGCTCGCCGAAGGACAAGTTCACCGTCCGCGACGCGACGACCGACGGCGAGGTCGATTGGACGGGCAACCAGCCGATGGACCCGGCCGCGTTCGACCGGCTCCGCGACCTCGTCCATGCCTATCTGCAGAACCGCGACTTGTTCACGTTCGACGGGTTCGCGTGCGCCGACCCGAAGCACGAGCTGCCCGTCCGCGTCATCGCGGAAAAGGCATGGCACGCGCTGTTCGCGAAGTGCCTGTTCCGCCAGCCGACGGCCGCGCAACTGGCCGCGTTCCGCCCGCAGTGGACGGTCATCCACGCGGCCGACTTCCAGTGCGATCCGGCCCGCGACGGCACGAAGTCGAGCGTCTGCGTCGCCATCTCGTTCGCGCAGAAGCTCGTGATTGTGGCAGGGACGCACTACGCCGGGGAGATCAAGAAGTCGATCTTCACGGTGCTGAACTACCTGCTGCCGCGGGCCGGCGTCTTCCCGATGCACTGCTCGGCGAACATCGGCGCGGCCGGGGACACGGCCCTGTTCTTCGGCCTGAGCGGGACCGGCAAGACGACGCTCTCCGCCGACCCGAACCGCCGGCTGATCGGCGACGACGAGCACGGGTGGGGCGACGACGGCGTGTTCAACATCGAGGGCGGCTGCTACGCGAAGACGATCAAGCTGTCCGCGGCCGGGGAGCCGCAAATCTGGAACGCCCTGCGGTTCGGCTGCGTGCTGGAGAACGTCCCGATCGACGACGCGACCGGCACGCCGGACTTCAACAGCACGACGTACACGGAGAACACGCGGGGCGCGTACCCGATCGAGTTCATCCCGAACTACGAGCCGACCGGCCGCGGCGGCCACCCGGCGAACATCTTCTTCCTCACCTACGACGCCTACGGCGTGCTGCCGCCGCTCTCCCGTCTGTCGCCGGCGCTGGCGATGGAGCACTTCCTGCTCGGGTACACCGCGAAGGTGGCCGGCACGGAGGCGGGCGTGACCGGCGTGCAGCCGGAGTTCAGCACGTGCTTCGCGAAGCCGTTCCTGCCGCTGCGGCCGAAGCGGTACGCGGAGATGTTGAAGGCGAAGCTCGACCGGTTCAACGTCCCCGTGTGGCTGGTGAACACCGGGCTGAACGGCACGGGGGCGCGGTACAAACTAAGCCACACGCGGGCGCTGCTGACGGGCGTGCTGACCGGGGCGCTGAAGGACGTGCCGTTCGTGCCGGACCCGGTGTTCGGCGTGGACGTGCCGACGAGTTGCCCGGACGTGCCGGCGGAGGTGCTGACCGCGCGGAACAGTTGGGCGGACAAGGCCGCCTACGACGCGGCGGCGACGAAGCTGGCGGAGTTGTTCAGAGAGAGAAGGTAGGGTGGGTTTTGCCTGGGACCGCGGGCGTCCCGCCCGCCCACCTTCCCGACGCCGGGGATCAGTCTTCACAGTCAGGGAGCGAAGCGGGCGGGACGCCCGCGGTCCCTTGTTGTGAAGCGGTCGTCACGACCGGACCAACAAGTCCGGCACGTCGATGAACTGCTCGCGGAGCTTGATCCGCTTGAACGGCCAGACCTCCGGCGGCGTCACCGGGAGCGGGGCGTGCTGGTCCACCACCACCGTGTCTACAACCGCCGCCGCCCCAATTTTGGCCTGCCACACCAGCGGCCAGCCCAGCCCGAACTTCTCGTCCACCCCGCCGCGGCGGAGTTCCTCGGCCGGGAACCGGCCGGCCCCGTACCCGGACTGCGAGTGCCGCCACTCGTACTCGAACGGGCCGTTCACCACCAACTTCCGGGCCGTCTCCGTCGCCGTCGTGATCGACTCGCCCGGCACGCTCATCGCCCGGTAGATCGCGGACATCTTCGCCGCCGCGTCGTACTCCTGCCGGAACGCGTCGGCCGCGGCGTCGAAGCAGACGGTCCGGCTGACGGTCGCGTACAGCCCGTCCCGGCAGCCGGTCGCCTGCAGGAAGCAGGTGTTCGCCACCTGGGCCTCGGTGAACCCGGCCCGGCGGACCTTCTTCGCCCGCCCGTCCGCCGCCACGCTGATCGCGGTCGCCTCGACCCCGTGCCGGAACATCCGGTGCGCTAGGTGGCCGGCGATCTCCTGCTCCGACTCGCCCCGCTCGATGCCCCGCGCCGTCGCCTCGATGGCGTGGACGACCGCCTTCCCGAGCGACAGGTACAGCGCCTGCTCGAACTCGGTCAGCGGCCGCAGCTCCGGCCGCAGCTTGTCGTTAATCATCGGCATGTTCGGGAACGGCCGGTCGGTCGCGAACTTCTTCCCGTGGACCAGCTCGCCGAGCAGCACCGCCCGGCCGACGCTCCACTGCCACTCCTTGAGCTGGAACCCGAGGCCGTCGAGTTCCTCGTCGAACAGCCGCTGGGCGTCGATGTTGCTCGCGAGCAGCCACCGCTGCCGGCCGTTCGTGTAGACGCCGGGCCGCTCGCCGTCGGCGATGAGGCCCCGCACGTTCATCCCGCCGGTGAACCACGTGACGTGCGCCGGCATGAGCAACACGACGCCCTCGCACTGCATCTCCTCGAGCAGGTGCGCGACCTTCGCCTGCTTCACGTCGATGTCCGCCCGCCGTTGGACGATCCGCGGGTCGAGCAGGTCGTTGTCCGTCTGCACGTCCGTGGGGTCCGGCAGGTCCGGCGGCACCACGTCCATGAAGATGCTCGTCGTCTCCCCGTCGGTCTCGGAGTTGAAGATGGACTCGGCGTCTTCGTCTTCGATTTCCGCGGCCATACGCACCGTCCGAACTGCTGAGAGGTTACCCGTAGGGGCGGGCGATCTCGCCGTCCGCGTACCGCCGGGCGAGGTCCCGGTACCGGAGGTTGATCGCCCGCGTGTTCGCGATTTCCGCGGCCGTCGCCGACCGGACGACCCGGCCGGGCGTGCCCATGACGACCGACCGCGGCGGGACGACCATGCCCGGCGGCAGGACGGCCCCGGCCGCGATCAGGCACTCCTCGCCCACGTCCGTGCCGCCGAGCAGCTTCGCCCCGATGCCGACGAGCGTGCCGGTCCCGACGCGGACGCCGTGGAGGACGGCGGCGTGCCCGACGACGACCTCCGGCTCGATGACGTTCGGCCGGCCGAAGTCGCAGTGGACGACGGCGTTGTCCTGGACGTTGGTGAACTCGCCGATGGTGATCGGGGCCACGTCCCCGCGGATCGACACGCCGAACCAGACGCTCACGCCGCGGCCGAGCGTCACGTCAGCCGTGACGGTAGCCGTCCCCGCGATGTACACGTCGCCGATTCGCCGCATGGGGATCGTCCGGGTTGCGAGTCCTTCACCGACTTCCCGCATCATATCTTGACCGGGAACTCCGTCCCAGAGGTCCGGCCGAGATTGAGGCCCGCACCGGTTATGCGAACCACCGCCGTCGTCTTCCCATTCGATCTATTCGGCAATTCCGGCACCGGGGCGGGCGCGGAACTGCTCGGCGACGTTCTCCGCGAGGTGCTATCGGATACGAAAAAGGAAGCCCGGCAGATTCGTCCGACCGCGTTCCGCGACAAGTTGAAGGTCCGCGAGTTCCGGTTCGAGACGATGGCGGAGGCGGCGGCGTGGCGGGCGACCGGGCGGCAGGCGGCGAAGAAGGCGCTGGCGGCCGGCGACTTCCTCCTGTGGCTCGGCGGGAACCACCTGAGCGTGCTGCCGGTGCTGGAGGAACTCGGCCCGGAGACGCTGGTGGTGCAGTTCGACGCGCACCTGGACGTGTACAACCTGCACGACTGCACGCCGGAGCTGTCGCACGGGAACTTCCTGTTGCACGCCGACGGGCCGCTGCCGCGGGTGGTGAACGTCGGAAGCCGCGACCTGTTCCTGACGCCCAAGCACGTGGGGCGGACGTTCGCGGCGGTGTACGCCGCGGACCGGCTGGCGGCGGACTTTGAGGGCGTGGTCGCGGAGCTGCGGGAACACGTGGCGGCCGCGCCGCGAGTGTGGATTGATTTGGACGCGGACGCGCTGGACCCGCAGTTCTTGCCGGCCGTGTGCCAGCCGATGCCGTTCGGCCTGTCGCCGCCGCAGTTCCTGGCGCTGGTGCAAGCGGTGTGGGGCGAGAAGGTGGCCGGCGTCTCGGTCAGCGAGTTCGCCCCCGGCCGCGACGTGCGGGACGCGAGCCTGAACCTGCTGGGCTGGCTGCTGGAGTGGCTGCTGCTGAGGCGGTACGAGCCGTGAGTTTTCCGGCCTGAAGGGCCGGTTCTTATAGCGAAGGCCGTGAGGCCTGGAAACTACACATCGCAAACGCCCCGGCCCTGAAGGGGCCGTGCGTTTCTCGCGCACGGCCCCTTCAGGGCCGGGATGTTGTCGTTGCTCGTGTACCAGGCCTGACGGCCTTCGCTGTAAGAACCGCCCTTTCAGGGCGGGAAAGCCGGCTACTTCTTGCCCGGCAGCGGCGGCAGCGCCCCGACCGGCGCGGGCAGGCTCGCGGGGGCCGGTTGCGTCCCGGATGCCGGCTGCACGTTCGCGTCCGTCTTCGGCTGCTTCAGTTGGTCGATCTTCTCCCCGGCCCACTGCTTGCCGTCCTTCAGGTCGGTCCCGAGCTTCGACTGGTCCACGCCGATCTGGATGTTCGTCTTCCCGTCCGTCCCGGTCGAGAAGTTGAACGTGTACCAGCCGCGGAAGTAGCCGATCCCGAAGAACAGGACGAGGGCCAACCCGAGCAACGCGAGTAAGTTTCGCACCGTGAATACCTCCTGTCAGGAGCTTAGAGCGCAGGGGCGTACTGTGCCGTCGAACGGCCGCCGCGCCAAGGTCAATCGCGGCCGCAGAATCGGTACAGACTTCCGAAGTCCGGCTTCGACTTCGGAAGTCGATGGGACGGAGGAGCGGATGCGGCCGCCGTAAATGCTTCGCCGCGGGATCGACTTCCGAAGTCGAAGCCGGACTTCGGAAGTCGGGGCTTTTCCTCGACGCCCCTGCGCCGCGGAAGTATCATCACGGCATCCCGCCGGTTCGCTCTTCCGTCCGAGGTCCGCGCCATGCCCTATCGTACGCTCGCCTTCCTCGCCGCGGTGACCGCCGTGGCGTCGCAATCCGTGCCGTCCGTCGCGCAGCAGAAGCCCGCGATCCCCACACTGCCGCCGCAGTTCCCGGTCCTGACCAGCCCCGCGAACCTCGGCGTCCCGGCCGGCGGCAAGGCCGACCTCACCCTCGTCGGCACGAACCTCGCCGACGCGACCGCCGTGCTTTTTTCCGCCGACGGCGCGAAGGCCACGCTCGTGAAGGACGCGGTGAAGGCCGACCGCGTGACCGTCTCCGTCGAGACGCCGAAGGCCTCGGCCGTCGGGCTGTACCAAGTCCGCGTCGTCACCAAGAACGGCGTCTCGAACGCCCGATCGCTCAGCATCGACGACCTGCCGGAAATCGAGAAGAAGCCGGGCAACAACAAGAAGAATTCGCCGATGGTCGTGACTTCCCCGTGCGTCGTCATGGGGAGCGTCGCCGTCGAGTCGAGCGACTTCTACCAGGTGAAGGTGTCCCCCGGCCAGCGGCTCACGTTCGAGGCCGTCGCCCGGCGGCTCGGCTCGCAACTGGACCCCGTCGTCATCCTGCACGACGCGAAGACCGGCCGGGAGCTGCCCGCCCTGTACGCCGACGACACGCCGGGGCTGCAATCCGACGCCCGGCTGACGCACACGTTCCCGACGGCAACAGACGTGATCGTCGAGATCCGCGACACGACGTACCGCGGCGGCAACGACTTCACGTATCGCCTCCGCATCGGCGACTTCCCCGGCGCGACGACCGCCTACCCGCTCGCCGTGGAGAAGGACAAGACGGCGAACGTGAACTTCACCGGCCCCGGCCTCGACGGCGTGAAGCCGGTCGCGGTGAAGGGAACCGGAACGGCAATGCTCGCGGCCCCGAAGCGGGACGGCGGGCCGAGCGGCGTCGGCATCCCCGTACTGGTCAGCCCGCATCCCGAAAGTGTCGAAGCCGAGCCGAACAACGAACTCGCGAAGGCGAACAAGCTGCCCGTGCCCGGCGGCGTGTCGGCCCGGTTCGCCGAGAAGGCGGACCTCGACTACTTCGCGTTCCCCGGCAAGAAGGGGCAGAAGCTCGAACTGATCGCCCGCACCTACGAGGTCAACTCGCCGGCCGAGGTGCTGCTAAAGGTCGTGGACGCGAAGGGGGCGGAACTGGCGAAGTCCAACCCGGCCCAGGCGACGGCGCGGGCCGAGTTCACGCCGGCCGCCGACGGCGAGTTCTACGCCGTCACCGAGCACCTGAACTACGGGTACGGCTCGGCCGAGGTGTACCACCTCACGGTCCGCCCCGCGGCTCCGGATTTTGAAGTCGCGCTCGGCCTCGACCGGATCGACGTGTCCGGCGGCGGGGTGGCGCAGCTCCCCGTCGTCGGGCTGACGAAGCTCAACGGGTTCAACCTGCCGGTCGAAATGGCGGTCGTGTCGGACTCGCTCGTCGGCACGCTGACGCTCCCCGCGGCGGCGAACCCGCTGCCGGCGACGCCGCTGCTGATGACCGTGACGCTCAAGCCGGGGGCGAAGCCGGGGCTGATCCCGTTCATCGTGAAGGCGACGGCGAAGATCGACGGCAAGGACGTGACGAAGACGGCCAACCTCGCGGAGGTGGTTCGCCCGGCCCTGGCCGGTCTGCCGAACGTGCCGCCGCAGTTCGCGCCGCAGATGTACGCGACGGCCGCCGAGAAGCCGCTGTTCACGCTCGCGATCACGTTCGAGAAGCCGGAGGTCTTGAAGGGCGGGGCCGTGAAGGGCAAGGTGACGGCGAAGCGGGCCGACGGGTTCGCGGACGAGATCGCGTTGGCCGCGCAGAACCTGCCGGCGAACGTGACGGCGAAGTTGAAGCCGATCCCGAAGGGGGCGAGCGAGGTCGAGATCGAGGTCAACCCCGCCGCGGCCGCGGCCGTCGGCCCGGCGACGTTCTACCTCCGCGGCACGGCCAAGAGCGGCGGGAAGGACTTCGCGTACCACACCGACTTCGCGAAGGTGACGGTGACCGAACCGAAGAAGGAGGAGCCGAAGAAGAAAGAGGAACCCAAGAAGGAGAAGAAGTAACCGCCCCCGAAACCCCGGCACGATCGTGCCGGGGCTTTCCCGTCACCCCCACTTCTACCCCGCGCCCGGCCGTCTCGATACAACCCGTGGAGAGACTCGCACCACCGCCCATCGTCGGGGAATCGGCCCGTGCCAATCCTGTACGCGTTCACCCTCTTCGTCAGCGCCTCCCTGCTGTTCATGGTCCAGCCGATGATCGGCCGCATGATCCTGCCGCTGCTCGGCGGCAGCCCGGCCGCGTGGAACACGTGCATGGTCTTCTTCCAGGCCGTGCTTCTCCTCGGCTACCTGTACGCCCACAAGCTCACCGCCAAGCTCGGCCCGCGGCGGCAGGTCGCCCTGCACCTCGCCGTCCTCGGCGGGTCCGTCGGCGTCATGCTGCTCGCCGCGCTGCTCGGGCCGAAGAACTCGCCCATCCCCGTCGTCGAATCCCTCGCCCCGGACAACACCGCGTACCCGATGTTCGGCGTGCTGGCGCTGCTCACCGTGGCCATCGGCGTGCCGTTCTTCGCCGTCTCGACGAGCGCCCCGCTGCTCCAGCGGTGGTTCGCGTACAGCGGCCACCCGAGCGCGAAAGACCCGTACTTCCTGTACGCCGCCAGCAACGCCGGTAGCCTCATCTCGCTCCTCGGCTACCCGCTCGTCACCGAGCCGAGCCTGCGACTGGTCGAACAGGCGTGGCTCTTCTTCGGCGGGTTCGTGGCGCTGCTGGCGCTCGTGTACGTGTGCGGGAACTCTGTGAAACAGGCGGAAGTGGTGGCCGTGAAGTCCGCCGCGCCGACAGAGCCGCCGCCGACACTCGCCCGCAAGCTGCGGTGGCTCGGCCTGGCGTTCGTGCCGTCGAGTCTGATGCTCGGCGTGACGACGCACATGACGACCGACATCGCGTCCATCCCGCTGCTGTGGGTCGGCCCGCTGGCCCTCTACCTCGTCACGTTCATCATCGCGTTCGCCCGAACGCCGTCTTGGTTCCGCCCCGTCCTCGGCAACATCAGCCCGGTCGTGACGCTGCTCCTCGTGTTCGTCCTTGTTTCGACGACGAAGATCGACAACGTCTTCTACTCGCTGCTCTTGCACCTCGTCGCGTACTTCCTGACGGCGTTGCTCTGCCACTCGGAGCTGGCCCGCGACCGGCCGTCGATCGCGTACCTGACGAACTTCTACCTCTGGATGTCCCTCGGCGGGATGCTCGGCGGCGTGTTCAACGCCCTCGTCGCCCCGGTCGCGTTCCGGCAGGCGTGGGAGTACCCGATCACCATCGCCGTCGGGTGCATGTTGATCCCGAGGCTCGACGACACGCCGGCCTCGCCGGCGAAGGAGCAGCGGAACCGCCTGCTCGACTTCGTCATCCCGTGCGTGATGCTCGCGCTCGTCGCCGGGCTGACGGCCCTGCCGGCGTTCCGCGGGTTCAACCAACTCTGCGCCTGGATCGCGGACAACCTGTCCGGCGGCCTCAAGTTTAGCGGCGTCAACATCGCCCTCCGCGGCGACCGGGTGAAGGAACTCATCCTGTACGCGATGCCGGCCATGATCTGCTTCTTCTTCATCGACCGGCCGCTGCGGTTCGGGCTGTGCGTGGCCGCCCTGCTGTTCGTCGGCCACTTCCGGCAGGAGTCCCGCGACACGATCGACCGCGCCCGCAGCTTCTTCGGCATCATGGAGGTGAAGGAGGAGACCTCGGACGTGACCCGCTACCTGACGGAGGACGGCGGCGTCTACGACATCACGGAGCACTACAACCGCCGCCGCCTCGTCCACGGTACGACGCTGCACGGCATCCAGTCCACGGCCGCGGCCGGCGTCCCGGCGTTCCTGGAACTGGAGGGGCTGTCGAACAGCAGCCGGAAATTCAACGCCGTCCAGGTGGCCGGCCCGCTCGACCCGTGGTCGGTGATCGCGAAGGCCGGGGCGTGGACGACGTGGGACTACAAGCAGGAGCCGCTGACGTACTACCACCGCAACGGGCCGGTCGGCCACGTCTTCGACGTGACGTACAACCGCTACCCGCGGGCCGACTTCGCGATGGTCGGCCTCGGCACCGGGTCGGTGTCGTGCTACGCCGGGGCCGGGCAGACGCTCACCTTCTACGAGATCGACCCGGTGGTGAAGGCGATGGTCGCGGACACGGACAAGAACTTCACCTACGTGAAGGACGCCGAGCGGCGCGGGGCGACGATGCGGTTCGTCATGGGCGACGCCCGGCTGAAGCTCCAGGCCGAGGACGTGAAGCACAAGCTGCTGCTCGTCGACGCGTTCAGCTCGGACTCGATCCCCGTCCACCTGCTGACGAAGGAGGCGGTGCAACTGTACCTGGACCGCGTCGTCGACGACGGGATCGTCGCGCTGCACATCTCGAACCGGTACATCCGGCTGGAGCTGGTGGTCGCGAAGATCGCGCAGGAACTGGGCGTGCCGGTGCTGGAGTTCAACGACACCTGGTTCGACAAGACGGAGGAGTACCCGCCGGGGAAGTCGCAATCGACGTGGGTGGTGCTGGCGAAGAAGCCGGAGGCGCTGGCGGCCTTCCGGGACGAGAAGTACACGACGAAGTACCGGCCGGAGACGTTCGACCACGAGCTGAAGCCGAACCGGTGGCGGGAGATGGTCGTGGTGCCGCAGGTGCGGGCGTGGACGGACGACTACGCGGACGTGCTGAGCGTGATGCGGATCAAGGAGGTCCAGCAGCTCCGCGGCTGGCTCGGCCTCCCGACGATCGAGGCGGTGAAGGAGTAGCGAGCGGCGGGCGAGGCTTTGCGAGGCCCGACTCTTGTTCCCTCCCCCCTTGGGGGGGAGGGCCAGGGAGGGGGGCTGAGCGCGCCCCGTTGCAAACGCGATCCTCACCGCGGGGGGGAGGTCTACCCCCCTCCCTAGCCCTCCCCCCCAAGGGGGGAGGGAAGAAAACCAAGACAAGACACTGAAGGAACCCCATGGCCCGCGACCGGCTGCTGATCGTCGGCGCGAGCGGCCGGGCGGCGGCCGGGTCCGCGCTCCGCGCCGGGTTCGAGCCGGTCGTCCTCGACCTGTTCGCCGACGCCGACACGCAGCGCCTGTGTGACGTGCGGAAGCTCCCGATGAGCGACTACCCGCACGGGTTCGTCGAACTCGCGCGGCAACTGCCGCCGATGCCGTGGATGTACACCGGCGGGCTGGAGAATTACCCGCACGTCGTCGAAATCATTTCGGCAACGCGACCGCTTCGCGGCGTGTTGGCCGAGAACCTGGAAACCGTTCGCGACCCCCTGGAGTGGACCCGGTGGCTCGAAGCCCCGCTCGCGGTCGTCCGACCGGGCGAGGCGTTGCCCGCGGATCGCCGATGGCTGCGGAAACCACTCAAGGGCGCGGCCGGGTTCGGCGTCCGCGTTACGACGCCCGCCGAGTGGGCCGCGACCGACGACGAACCGATCTACGCGCAGGAATGGGCGGACGGGCCGTCCTACTCGGCCCTCTTCCACGGCCTCCGTGAAGGGGTAGAGTTGGTCGGTTGCTCTCGTCAACTCGTCGGCGAGAACTGGTTACACGCCCGCCCGTTCCACTACGCCGGGAGCATCGGGCCACTCGACCTCGGCCCAGGCGTCGGCCGCCAGCTCGATGACATCATGGAGTGGTGTCAAACGTGGGGGATGATCGGACTGTTCGGGGTCGATTTCATCCTCCGCGATTCTCAGGTCTGCCCGGTCGAGTTCAACCCGCGGTATCCGGCTTCGACCGAGGTGTACGAGTTGGGGACCGGGGTGGCGCTGTTGGGCCGACACCTCCGGGAATTTGAACCGGCGGCCGAGAGCGATCCCACCCGGCGCGACCCCAGACTGGACGCTCCGGCCCGCGTCGTCGGCAAGGCGATCTACTACGCCCCCCGCCGGTTGACGTTCCCCGCGTTCGGCCCGTGGGACGAGTCGCTGGCCCGCTGCACCGACGTGTGGCGGCGGCCGGACTTCGCCGACCTGCCGCACGCCGGGGACGCGATCGCGGCCGGCCACCCGGTCTGCACGGTCCTCGCGGAGGGGGCCACGGAGGAGGCGTGCGTCTTGGAATTGATGCGCCGCGCCGCGGAGCTGGACCGGCTGTTCGCGGGGTGATGCCGGTTGCGGCCGCCCCTTCCCTTGCGGTTCCCGTCGTGGGATGATCCGCCATGCCCGACTGGTTCTACCGCACCGTCTCCCGCCCGTTGCTGTACCGGCTGCCCGCCCGGACGGCCCGCGCCGTCGCGCTCGGCGTCATGGGCCGGCTCGCCCGGCTGCCGCTCGGCGGCACGGTCATCGACCTGCTCGGCCACATGCGGCCGGACCCGCGGCTCGGCGTGACGATCCTCGGCGTCCGGTTCGCGTCGCCGGTCGGCCTCGGGCCGGGGCTGGACCCGGAGGCCGTGGCGCTGCCGGCGTTCGCCCGGTTCGGCGTCGGCTTCCTGGACGTGGGACCGGTCGGGTTGAACGAACCGCCGACCCCGCCGCGGGTCGAGCGGCACGACGATTCGCAAACGATCTCCTTCCCGGACCCGCACCCGCCGCTGGGAATCGCGTCCGCGGTCCCGAAGCTGGCGGAAGCCGCGCGGGCCGGCGTGCCGCTGCTCGTGCGGCTGACCGCGGACACGGCGGACGAGTTGGCCGAGTTGGTGAAGGTCGTGTCGCCGCACGCGGCGCTGGTCGGTGTCCCGGCGCGGCTGTTCCGGCCTGGGACCGCGGGCGTCCCGCCCGCCACGGCCCCAGCCGCGAAAGATGAGTCCCCGGACAAGGAAAGGTGGGCGGGCGGGACGCCCGCGGTCCCAGGGGGCAAACCGCTCTTGCCGGTCGTCACGGATTCACCCGACTTGGAAATCATCGCCGGTGCGGCCGGTGCGATCATCGACGGCGGGAACGTGATCGGTTCACCCGCCCTCGAACCGGCGATCAAGCTCGTCGCCGCCGTCCGCAAGCGGTTCGGCCCGGCGTTCGCGATCGTCGCCCGCGGCGGCGTCCACGAAGCGGCCGATGCCCTCGCGCTGCTCGACGCCGGCGCAAACCTCGTCGAACTGGACAGCGGCCTCGTCTTCACGGGGCCGGGGCTGGTGAAGGCGATCAACGAGGCCGTCCTCGACCGCGCCACCCGCGACGACCCCGACCCGCCGCCGGCCCGGCCGGCGAAGCGGTCGTGGTTCTGGACGCTGCTCATGGGCGTCGGCATGGCCGTCGGCTCCTTGCTCGCGCTCGGCATCGCCGCCACCCGCGTCGTGCTGCCTTACGACGAGCAGTTCGTCGGCATGACGTGCGCCCAACTGCGGGACGTGAACCCGCGTCTGTTGCCGTTCATGGCCCACGACCGCGTCACCCTCGCCGGTACGATGGTGGCGCTCGGGCTGTTCTACGTCGGCCTGTCGCTCGGCGGGGTCCGCCGCGGGCAGCACTGGGCGCAGGTCGCGGTCGTCAGCTCCGCCGGCGTCGGGTTCCTGTCGTTCTTCTTCTTCCTCGGCTTCGGCTACCTGGACGTGCTGCACGCATTCGTCACCGGCATCTTGTTCCAGTTCCTGCTGCTCGCCGTCTACGCCGACCTCGGGCCGCACCAACCCATTAGGAACCAGCCGACCCGCACGAATCGGAATTGGAAGCGCGGCCTGTGGGGCCAGTTCCTGCTGATCCTCCACGCGGTCGGCGTACTCGGCGCGGGCGTCGTCATCGGCGGGTTCGGGATGACGGTCGTGTTCGTGCCCGAAGACCTCGCGTTCATGCGAACCACGTCGGCCGCGCTCGCGGAAGCGAACCCGCGGCTGCTGCCGCTGATCGCGCACGACCGGGCGACGTTCGGCGGGATGCTGATCTGTTTCGGTGTGGTGCAGCTGCTGACGTGCCTTTGGGGAATTCGGGCGAACCAGCCGTGGCTGTGGCGGACGATGCTCGTCGCCGGCGTCGCGGGGTACGCGCCGGCGATTATCGTACATTACGCCGTCGGGTACACGGACCTCGGCCACCTCGTCCCCGCGTTCGCGGGGCTGACGGCGTACCTCGCGGGGCTGGCGCTGTTGCGACCGTACATGGCGACACAGGCGGCCGGTTCTTACCCCGAAGGGGTTACACATGTCAGCCCAGGGCAACGCCCTGGGTAGGCCGACACCCGACGCAACAAGCCCTGAAAGGGCAGCACAGGTTGCGCTGGGTCGCCCTTTCAGGGCTTGCCCTCCGCGGTTGTCCGACCCAGGGCGTTGCCCTGGGCTGACATGTGCCAGGCTTTCAGCCTGAAAACCATTGACGGGTGCGGCTCAATGGTTGAACAGGAACTCTCGGCTGTTCAGCAACACCCACAGCAAGTCCTGCAACCCGTCCTTCGCCGTCGCCGCGCCGTTCATCCAGCCGAGCGCCTTCGCCGTCTCCTCCGCTGCCGGCGGTCGCGAGAGTGTCGCCAGGTACAGCTCCTCGACCGCCGCCGCCGGCTTCGCCTTCGCCAGCCCCGCGATTCGGCCGGCGGGGTCGGCGATCTTCTTGTTCAGGAAGTCGCCGTTCATGAGGTGCATCGCCTGCGCGATGTTCGGCTTCGTCGTCCGCTCGCACTCGCACACCACCTGCCGGGCCGGGCGGCCGAACGTGTCCAGCAGGAACGACCGCACCTCCGGGTCCGGCAGCTGCGCCGCCCGCGTGCCGAGCGGCAGGCCGGGGTACTTCTCCCGCGTCCCGGTGGCGGAATCGAGCGCGTCGGCCGTCTGCTCGGCCGTCAGCCGCTTCGTCGTGTACCGGGTGAAGTGCGTGTTCGTCGCGTCCGCCCGGTTCCCGTCCGTCACGGCCGACGACAACTGGTACGCCCGGCTGTTGAAGATCATCTTGAGCAGGTGCTTCACGTCGAACTTGTGTTGAACGAAATCCTTCGCCAGCGCGTCGAGCAGTTCCGGGTTGCTCGCCGGGTTCGTCGCCCGCAGGTCGTCGAGTGGTTCGACCAACCCGCGGCCCATGAGGTAGCCCCAGAAGCGGTTGACGATGTTCTTCGCGAAGAACGGGTTGTCCGGCGTCGTCATCCAGTCGGCGAGCTTCTTGCGGCGGTCGAACTCGTCGTCCACCTCCGGGCCGTCGAACGGGTGCGGCTTCACGACCTTTCGCTTCCGCGGGTGCGTCGCCTCGCCGGTCGGCCGGAGGAAGATGACCGTCTCGCGGGTGAAGATGCCGAACTCCTGGCTCGTCTTCGTCCCCAGGCGGGCGAAGAACGCGGTCATGCCGTAGTAGTCGTCCTGGCTCCACTTCTCGAACGGGTGGTGGTGGCACTTGGCGCACTGCACGCGGACGCCGAGGAACACCTGCGTCACCGCCTCCGACCAGTCCTCCGGGCTGCGGGCGACGCGGTAGAAGTTCGCCGGGCCGTCGGTGTACGTGCTGCCCTCCGCGGTGAGGATGTCGCGGGCGAACTCGTCGGCCGGCTTGTTGTCCCGGACGGCCGCCCGCACCCAGTTGTGGAAGCTCCACATCCCCTTCTCGTCGAGCGCCTGCCGGTTGATCCGCAGCAGGTCGCCCCACTTGAGTGCCCACCAGTCGAGGAACTCCGGCCGGTTCAGCACCGCGTCGATCGCCTTCGCCCGCTTCTTGGGGTCCGCGTCCTTCAAGAAGGCGCGCACCTCGTCCGGCGTCGGCAGCGTGCCGATGGCGTCGAGGTAGAGCCGCCGCAGGAACTCGGCGTCCGTCGCGGCCGGCGACGGCACGAGGCCGAGGTCCCGCCACTTCGCGATCAGCTTCTCGTCGATGAAGTTGTTCGCCGGCAGCTTCGGGAAGTCCTTGAGCTTCGCGAACGGGAGCGTGACCTGGGCGACGGTGGCCTGACCCATGAACCGGACCATGACGTGCGTTTCGCCGGTCGCCTTCGCGGTGACGAGGCCGGCCGGCGTGACCGCCGCGACCGCCTCGTTCAGCGCGTCGAACTGCGCCAGCGGCGTCACGTCCTCGCGGCGGCCGTCGGACCAGACGGCGGTGACGGCCAGCTGCTGTTGCTCGTTCGGCGAGATCACCCGCGCCGGCGGGAAGACTTCAAGCTTGGCGACCGTGGTTTCCTTCGCCGGCGGTTCCGGCGCGCCGTCTTCGAGCCACCGGCGGACGGTCGCGTACTCCCGCGAGTTCAGCTTCAACTTCTCGCCGCCGCCGTGCTCCATCGCGAGGGCCGGCTTCGCCAGCACGATGCTGCGGTCCGGGTCGGAAAGGACGACGCGGCGGCCCTCGTTGCTGCGGACGATCTGGTCGTGGTCGAACGCCGGGTCGAACGCGAACAGCGACAACCGGAACCCGCCGCGGCCGTGCTGCGCCCCGTGGCAGTTCCCGCCGTTGCACCCGGCCTTCGTCAGGATCGGCTCGACCTCCGCCGCGAAGTTCACCGGCTCGTCGGCCGTCTGTTTGCTGACGGTGACGGGAACGGTCGCCGTCGCGCCGTGCGCGGTGACGGTCAACGTCGCCGTGCCGTCCGCGACCGGCCGCACGACGTTGCCATCGGCGCGGGCCGTTTCGGATTTCGTGCTTCGGATTTCGTACTTCGCCTCCCGCGTCAGGTCCGTCACGCGGCCGTCGGCGGACGTGCCGAGGACGACGACCCGCTGTTCCGCCCGCGGCGAGTCGAGGGCGATCGACGGCGGGTAGACGGTCAGCTTCGGGCCGTCGGCGGCCGCGAAGGGGGCGAGGCAGAGCAGGCCGAGGGCGGCGAGGGTGAGTTTCATCGGAATTCGTTCGCCAAGAGCGGACGGCGGAACGCCGCGGGGTGGGATGCCACTATCGTGGCCGAAAGACGGGGCCGGGTCAAGTGAAGCGGGGCCACTCTGTAGAACCCGGAGCGGTAGCGACGGGGTGTTGGACACGACCAACACCCCCGTCGCTACCGCTCCGGGTTCTACGAACGGTTCACGCGCCGTCGGTCGGGCCGTGGTTCACGAGGAACGCCAGCTGCTCGAACTGGATCGCGAGATCGACCGTCACCACGCTCACCCGCGGCGGCACGCGGAGGATGCCGGGGGCGAAGCTGAGCAACCCCTTCACCCCGGCCCGCACGAGTTCGTCCGCGACCGTCTGCGCCGCCTCGGCCGGGACGGTCAGGACGCCGAGGTCGGCCTTTAGCAACGCCACCTGTTCCTTCAGCTTCGGCATCGGGAAGACGCGGAGGCCCTCGACCTCGTGGTCGATCTTGTCGGCGGCCGCGTCGAACAGGCCGACGATCTGGAACCCCTGGTCGCGGAACCCGCGGTAGCGGAGGAGGGCGCGGGCGAGGTTCCCGACGCCGACGAGGACGGCCCGCCACCCGCGGTCGGTGCCGAGGGTGCGGCGGATCATGGCGGCGAGGGCGGCCGCGTCGTACCCGACGCCCCGCTGCCCGAGGTGGCCGAGGGCGGCGAGGTCGCGGCGGACCTGGGCGTCGCTGACGCCGACGGACGCGGCGAGCTGGGAGCTGGACACGGTCGCCCCGGCCGGGACGGCGGCGACGCAGCGGAGGTAGTAGCTGAGCCGTTGGGCCGTCGCGCGGGACAGCTCGGCGGGGGCGTCGTCGGCCCGACTCTGGCTCACGAAGAACTCCGATCCGGGGCAGGTGTCGCTCCGTCAACACCTTCAACGTAAACCGCGTTCGGGGAACGGTCAACCGGCACCCGCGCGGGACCGCCTGCCCGGATCAACGGCGGGCGTCGCGCTCACGCCGCGCCGCCCCGCCGTGGCGATGGGTTTCGTGCGCCGTCCGCGGTTGACCGGCGGCGCGGGAGGATGGGGCGGCCATGAGCGACGAGATTGTCGGGTATGTGATGCTCGTCGTGGGCGGCCCGTTCCTCGCCATCGGCGTCGGCTTGTCCTACCGCTCCGCCCTCCTCTCCCGTCGTGGAACCAGGGTCGTCGGCACGGTCGTCCGCTATCACAGTGAACCCGGCGGCGGCCAGTACCCGGTCGTCGAGTACACCGACGCCCAATGTGTACAAATAGATATTATAGGTGTCGCGTCAACCCAGGTGGCGACTCCGCCACGGGGGGCCACCCGTGGCGGTGGCGGCGGTGGCGGTGTCGCCGGTCAACGCGGCCGGTCGGCGGGGGTCACTTCTTCGCCCTCAGTTCCGCCCGGAGGTCCAGCGGGTAGTCGGTGAGGACGCCGTCGAGGCCGACGGCCGCGGCCCGCCGCCAGTTCGCCGGCACACGGCCGCTCACCGCCGTCCCGGCGATGAACGACCGCTTCCCGGCCGCCCGCACCGCGGCCGCTTCCTTCTCGGACGGCAGGTAGCGGAAGTACACCCAGTCGCCGTTCGCCCCCCCGAGGGCCGCCGCGAACTCGTCGGCCGCGTTCGCCACCACGGCCGTCCGGGCCGCGGCCGCCGCCGCCTTCAACCGGTCGCGGACCGCGGCCGTCTCGATCGTCGTGCCGATGAACAGCAGCCGGTCGAGGACCTTGTGCTTCTCGGCCAGCCGCACGACGCCGGCCTCCACGCCCGCCGCCTTCAGATCGACGGCGATGAGCACGTCGTGCCGCCGGTACTCGCCGACCAAAGCGAGAACTTCATCCACGGTCGGGACCTTCTCCCCGGCGAACGCGGCGTCGAACCACCGGCCGGCGTCCAACCGGCGGACCTCGGCGAGCGTCCGGTCGGCCACCTTGCCCGTGCCGTCGGTCGTCCGCGTCACGTCCTCGTCGTGGACGCAGACGAGGTGGCCGTCCTTCGTCGTTCGCACGTCGAACTCGAACCCGAGCCGCAGCTCGAGGCACGCGCGGAAGTTGGCGAGCGTGTTCTCCGGGGCGTGCAGGAGCAGGCCGCGGTGCGCGACGACGAGCGGCCGCGGCGGGTCGGCCGCGGCCGCCGGGACGGCGAGCAGGATCAGGACCGCGAGCAGGACGACCGCGTGGGTCATGGCGTCACCGGGGGCTAGTTGAGGGTTCGGAACCCGACCGTGCCGAGGGGCCGGGCCGGGGTATCTCCCTTTCTAGCCCCGACTCCGACGGGGGAGGGAAGAAGGCGAAGAACGCCGCGGGCAATTCTTTCCGGATTCCCGTCAGGTTTCCGCCGGCCGCGACCTTTCCCTTGTAGTTCCCCCGCCGGCGAACAAGAATAGTCCCGCCCCGCCCGGAGACTCCCATGACCGCGGCCCACCAGCACCCCACCGACGACGCCCTCGCGAAGTACGGCCTCGGCACGCTCGACGACGCGGCCAGCACCGTCATCGACCGCCACCTGACGGTCTGCGACGACTGCCGCCGGCGGGTCGCGGAGGTCAGCGGGGACGGGTTCCTCGACCGGTTGCAAAGCGCCGTCGGGCCGGGCGGGTCGCGGGCGTTCGACGACCAGGGGCCGACCGGCACAGCCGTCCAAGGCGACACCGACGGCCCGCCGGTCGTCCCCGGCGCGGCCGCGGACATCCTCGCGCGGCTCCGGTCGCTGCCGCAGTACGAGAACGTCCGACCGCTCGGGCAGGGCGGCATGGGGGCCGTGTTCCTCGCCCGCAACGTCAGCTTCAAGCGGGACGAGGTGCTGAAGGTCGTCATCCCGGCCCGGATCGGCTCGGCCGACGCGATGGCCCGGTTCCAACAGGAGATCGAGGCGATCGGGCAGCTGAACCACCCGAACGTGGTCACGCCCTACGCCACGCACCGGGTCGGCGACCTGCTCGTGCTGAGCATGGAGTTCGCCGGCGACAGCCTCGACGGCCACTTGGCGAAGACCGGCCCGCTGCCGATTCAGGACGCCTGCCGGTTCGTCGCGCAGGCGGCCGACGGGTTGCAGCACGCCTTCGAGCGGGGGGTCGTCCACCGCGACATCAAGCCGAGCAACTTGCTACTGACGACCGTGGGCGGGAAGCCGGTCGTGAAGATCGTGGACTTCGGCCTGGCGAAGGCGCGGGACGAGTCGCGGGGGGGAGACGAGAGCCGGCCGCTGACGGGCGAGAACGTCGTCATGGGGACGCTCGCGTACATGTCGCCGGAGCAGGCCCGCGACAGCAAGTCGGCGGACATCCGCACGGACATCTACGCCCTCGGCTGCACGCTGTACGCGCTCCTCACCGGCCGGCCGCCGTTCGTCGCGGACTCGCCGACGGGCTTCCTGATGGCGCACGCCCAGGACGCCCCGCCGCGGCTAGACGCGCAGCGGCCGGACGTGCCGCCGAAGCTCGCCGACATCGCGCTGAAGATGATCGCGAAGGCCCCGGCCGACCGCCATCAGACGCCGGCCGAGGTCGCGCTGGCACTGGAACCGTTCGCCACCGGCGGCACGACCGTGGACTGGGTTCCGCCCCCCGAGCCGACCCGCGGCGGGTGGAAGAAGCCGGCCGCCGTCGCCGCGGCGGTGCTGGCAGGGCTGGCGGCCGCCGTGATCGCGGCCTCGACGCTGTTCGTGAAGACGAAGGACGGGACCATCGAGCTGACCGACCTCGCCCCGGACGCCGAGGTGTTCGTGGACGACGGGAAGGTGAGCGTGAAGTGGGCCGACGGGAATCAGTCGGCCGAAATCCGCGTCCCGGCCGGCACGCGGAAGCTGGAGGTGAAGCGGAACGGCGTCACCGTCGCCGGCGAGACGGTCGAGATCGCGCACAACGACCGCAAGGTCGTGTCCGCGAAGTTGAAGCCCGTCGAGCCGGCGGTCGCGGCGGCCACCCCGGTCGTTCCCACGGTTGACGACGAGGACGACGACCCGCCGCCCCCGCCGCCGGTCGTTTCGGCCCCGCCGGAGAAGGACTTCGTCCCGCTGTTCAACGGCAAGGACCTGTCCGGGTGGGAGCGGCTCGGCAACCAGGACGGCACGTCGTGGAAGGTCGCCGACGGGATACTCTTCGGCGCGATGAAAACCAAGCCGCCGGCCATGCCGACGACGCTGCGGAAGCTTCGCCCCATGCCCCGGCACTACCACCTGCGGGTGAAGGTCGCCGGCCCGGTCGGGCCGGGGGCGCTCTTGTACCTGTACAGCGAGGGGCCGCGGAACCTGCACGGCCCCGGCGGGCTGTACCGCATCACCCTCGGCAGCACGGACCCGGCCACCGCCTACGTCGGCCGGCTGATCGCCCCCGGCAACCCCCGCGCGAAGCTCGACGTGAAGGCCGAGCGGCGGCAGTGGTACACGCTGGACGTGATCGTCCGCGGCAACCGCATCACCGTGGACGTGGACGGCAAGCGGACGGCCGACCACACCGACCCGGACATGCCGGCCCGCCCCGGCGACCTGAAGGTCCACGTCTCGGCCGGCACGACGGTCCGGTTCCAAACCATCGAGATGAAGGAGCTGCCCGACCCGAACGCCCCGCCGAAGCCGCCCGAGTTCAAGGCCCTGTTCAACGGCAAGGACCTGACCGGGTGGGAGACGTCCGGCATGGGCCAGGGGAGCTGGCGGGTCGAGGACGGCGTCCTCGTCGGCAGCTTCCTCAAGAACGCCGGCGGGACGATCCTGGCGTGGCCGAAGGGCCTGGCCCCGCGGCACTACCACCTGCGGCTCGTCACGAAGAAGTCCGACGGGTGGGCCGGCATCGTCGCCCTGTTCTGCGACATGAAGTACACGGCCAACAACAAGAACCCCGGCGCGTGGCCGTGGGGCGGGCCGGGGCCGGGGCGGTACATCGTGTTCACCGGCTGCACGACCCCGCAGCCGGACCGCGAGGTCGGGCGGCTGGAGTACGCCACGGGGAAAACCCGCGCCGCGGCCCCGCTGCTCGGCGGGCCGCTGCCGGTCGCGAACACCGAGTGGTACACGCTGGACGTGATCGTGTCCGGCCCGCGGGTGACGGTGGACGTGAACGGCAAGCGGACGGCCGACTACACCGACCCGGACCTGCCGGCGGACGGCCGGCCGTTCACCCTCGGCTGCCCCGGCAACGCGACGGTGATGTTCAAGAGCGTCGAGTTCAAGGAGCTGCCCGCCCCGGCCCCGCCGAAGGAACCGGAGTTCAAGTCGCTGTTCAACGGCAAGGACCTGGAGGGGTGGCAGGTCGTCGGCAACCCGAAGGCGAATTGGGCCGTCAAGGACGGGGCCATCGTCGGCGAGTGGCCGAAGGGCGTGGACTCTTCGGGGGGCACGAACATCGTGCCGGTCGGGGTGAAGCCGCGGCACTTCCACCTCCGTTTTGAAGCGACGAAGTCGGAGGTCTGGAACAGCCGTGTCTTCTTGTTCGGGTCGCCGCCGAACCGCCCGCCGTACCGGATCATGCTCGGGTCGCCGCAGAACGCCGTTGGCGACGAGATGGGGCGGCTGAGCGCCCGCGGGTCCGACCTCCCGATGAAGACGCCGGCCGACCGTATCCCACTGCGGGCGTGGAACAGCTACGACGTGGTCGTCCTGGGTAACCGGATCACCGTCGAGGTGAACGGCGTGCGGACGGCCGACCTCACCGACGACCAGATGCCGGCGGACGGCGGGGGGATCGCGTTCCACTGCGCCGGGCACGACCGCATCCGCTACCGGAACATCGAGATCAAGGAGCTGCCCGCCCCGAAGTGACCCGCGGCCCTTCCCCCGTCCGTAAAATGCCCGTGTCCTCGGCGTCGCTCTTCGCGGTCCGCTGACGGCCTTGCGAGCGATGCCATGGCGAAATCCTCCCCCACCGACGACCTCAAACAGCTCCGCAACATCGGCGTCATCGCCCACATCGACGCCGGCAAGACGACGACGACCGAGCACCTGCTCTTCTACGCCGGCGTCAAGCACAAGCTCGGCGGCGTGGACCAGGGCACGACCGAGACGGACTACGACGCCGAGGAACAGGCCCGCGGCATCACCATCTACTCGGCGTGCGTCCCGTTCCCGTGGCGGGGGTTCACCGTCAACCTCATCGACACGCCGGGGCACGTCGATTTCACCGCCGAGGTCGAACGGTCGCTCCGCGTCCTCGACGGGGCCGTGTGCGTGTTCGACGGCCAGAAGGGGGTCGAGGCGCAGTCGGAGACGGTGTGGCGGCAGGCGAACAAGTACGGCGTCCCGCGGGTCGTGTTCGTGAACAAGATGGACGTGGTCGGGGCGGACTTCGCGAAGACGCTCGCCACCATCCGCCAGCGGCTGACGCCCGACCCGGCGAGCCAGGGCCGGCCGGTTCCGGTCGTCATCCCGATCGGGTACGGGTCCGCGAAGGACAGCCCGACGCCGTTCAAGGGCGTCATCGACCTGATCGAGATGAAGGCGATCTACTTCGAGCCGTCCGACTACGGCAAGACGATGAAGGTGGAGGCGATCCCGGAGGACAGCCAACTCGAAGCGGAGGACTACCGCACGAAGCTGTTCGACGTGCTGAGTGAGGCCGACGACAAGGACCTCATAACGAGCGCCTTGCTCGAAGGCCAGGCCCCCGACCCGGCGAAGGTCCGGCAGCTCGTCCGCGAGCAGACGCTCGCCCGCCGCATCTACCCGGTGCTCGCCGGCAGCGGCCGCGAGCACATCGGCGTCCAGCCGCTCCTGGACGCGATCACGTACTACCTGCCGTCGCCGCTCGACCGGCCGCCGGTCGTCGGGGTGAACCCGAAGGGCAAGAAGGAAGAGAAGCGGAAGCCCGACCCGAAGGAGCCGTTCTGCGGCCTCGTGTTCAAGGCCGTCGGCCACCCGAACGGGAACCGGTTCTTCATCCGCGTCTACTCCGGCGTGATGAAGCCGAACATGCGGGCGTACAACGCCGGCAAGGACGTGAAGGAGAACATCGCCAAAATCTTCCACGTCCACGCCAACCCGCTGAAGGACCTGGAGGAAGTCGAGAGCGCCCCGGCCGGGGACATCGTCTGCGTGCTCGGGCTGAAGGACTCCGTGACCGGCGACACGCTCTGCGAAACGGCCAGCCCGATCCTGCTAGAGGCGATCTCCTTCGCGGAAGCCGTCGTGAGTCAATCCATCGAGCCGGAGAGCGGCGGGGACAAGGACAAGCTCGCGTCGTCGCTGGCCCTGTTGCAGCTCGAGGACCCGACGTTCAAGGTGAAGCTCGACAAGGACACGGCCCAAACGGTCATGAGCGGCATGGGGACGCTGCACCTCGAAGTGAAGCGCCACCGGCTGGAGCGCGACTTCCGGCTGAAGGTCCGCGTCGGCAAGCCGCGGGTGAGCTTCCGCGAGCAACTGATCGCCGGGAAGACGGTCGAGGTCGAGGTGGACCGGATGGGGGACAAGCAGGCGTTCGCGAAGCTGCGGGTGTCGTTCACGAACTTCAAGACGGACAAGCCGGTGATCGTGAACAACTCGGTCGGCCCGGAAACGCTGCCGCCGCTGTTCGCGGCCGCCGCGGAGCGGGGGCTGTTCGACGCGCTCCAGACGGGCGAACTCGGCTACCCGATGATGAACGTGCAGGCGACGATCACCGGCGCGGCGGCGGACCCGAACCTGAGCAGCGAGGATGCGTTCCTCAAGGCCGCGTCGCAGGCGTACCGGGAGGCGATCGACGGCAACATCCAGCTGATGGAGCCGATCATGCGGGTGACGGTGACGACGCCGAACGAGTTCCTGGGGAACGTCATCGGCGACCTGACGCAGCGGCGGGGCGTGATCGAGCGGCAGGAGGCGCTCGGCGCGGGCGACACGTTCGAGGTGGAGGCGTTCGTTCCGCTGCGGCTGCTGTTCGACTACGCGGACCGGGTGCGGAGCCTCAGCCAGGGCCGGGCCGCGAGCGGGCTGGAGCCGCACAGCTACGAGCCGGCCCCCGCCGAGGTCCGGCGCGAGATGCTGGGGGAATAACGAGTCGAGTCGGCCGGGGCCGCGGCGAGGTCACCCTCGCCGCGGCCCCTTGCGTTTCAGCCGGCCGCACGCGGTTTGATACAATTCACTCCTTCCCCACCCCTCGGCCCCGTTGATAGCGGACACCCGAACCATGAACGCGAAGAAGGTCTACATCGAAACCGTCGGCTGCCAGATGAACGTCCTCGACAGCGAGCTCGTCGTCGGGGCGCTCCGCAAGCAGGGGTACGACCTCACGGACACGGCCGCCGACGCCGACGTGCTCTTGTTCAACACCTGCTCCGTCCGGGAGCACGCGGAGGAGAAGACGTACTCCGCCCTCGGCCGGGCCGCCCCGCACAAGCGGGCCAACCCCGGCGTCGTCGTCGGCGTCATCGGGTGCATGGCCCAGAAGGACCAGCACGCCGTCCGCGACCGCGCCCCCTACGTGGACCTCGTCGTCGGCACGGGGCAACTCGCCCGCATCCCGGAACTCGTCGAGGAGGTGAAGCGGACGCGGCAGCCGCAGTTCGCGCTCAGCCTCGGCCGGGCGGACGGCGGCCGACATGAAGTGGAAGCGAGCTTCGAGAGCTACGACCCGACCCGCGACCCGTCGATGCGGCCGACCCCGTTCCAGGCGTTCGTCCGCATCCAGATCGGGTGCGACAAGTTCTGCACGTACTGCGTCGTGCCGAGCACCCGCGGCCCGGAGCAGAGCCGCCGGCCGGAGCACATCCTCGCGGAAGTCCGGCAACTCGTCGAGCAGGGGTGCAAGGAGGTGACGCTCCTCGGCCAGACGGTCAACAGCTACACGTTCGACCACGGCGACGGCCGCCGCACGCGGCTCAGCGACCTCATCGCCGCGATGCACGACACGCCCGGCCTCGACCGCGTCCGGTTCGTGACGAACTACCCGAAGGACATGACCGACGACCTGCTCGACGCGGTGCGGGAGCTGCCGAAGGTAGTGAAGTACCTGCACGTCCCGGCCCAGTCCGGGTGCGACGAGATGCTGAAGCGGATGAAGCGGAACTACACGGTCGCGGAGTACCGCGACATGCTGGCCCGCTGCCGCGAGCGCGTCCCCGGCGTGTCGGTGACGAGCGACTTCATCGTCGGGTTCTGCGGCGAGTCGGAGGCGAGTTTCCAAAAGACGATGGACCTGGTGGCCGAGGCGAGGTTCAAGAACTCGTTCATCTTCAAATACAGCGAGCGGCCGGGGACGAAGGCGGCCGAGCGGTTCCCGGACGACGTGCCGGAGGAGGTGAAGAAGCGGCGGAACAACGACCTGCTGGCGGTGCAGAACGCGAACAGCCACGCCGACCACAAGGAGCAAGTCGGCAAGCTGGCCGAGGTGCTGGTGGAAGGCCCGAGCCGCCACGGCGAGCGGGAAACCGGCCCGGTACGGCAGTTGCTCGGCCGGACGATGACGGACCATGGCGTCGTGTTCGACGGCCCGGAGCGGTTGGTCGGGGCGCTCGTGCCGGTGCGGATCGCGAACGCGAGTCCGTTCACGCTCTACGGCGACGTGGTGACGGGCGAGCGGGTCGGCGTGACCGGCGACGCGCCGCCGGCGAAGCCGCGGCGGATCGGGCTAAACACAATTTGATGCCCACGGTAAGATGGGAATGAAGCGAGTCGCCCGTGAAACTGTACCGAGTCATGAAAGTTGACACGGACGGCAAACCCCTGGTGGGGACGCGTGGGTACATGCTCGTCGTTCGCCCGCAAGGGGGTCCAGGGCGACCGGACGTGGACGCGGCAACGGACACGGACTTGGTGAAGCCGGGCGAAGGGTTATCGACCTCGCTCGTACAAGGGAGTCTGAGGATCGGAAACAACGAGGCGATGTTCGCCATCGACACGGATGCTCTCGGCCCGGCGTTGATGCCGAACCCCGACCGTCCGCCGCATTGCTTGATCGAACCGTCGCGGCCCGTGACGTTGGCCCAGTTTCAACAACTGCTGGCCGACACTCGCGACTTGTGGGAGAAGCTCCCGTAGGTTCACGAACATGATTTCACTCGACGCACTCCGTTCGGCCCTCGTCTCGCCCCAACCGTGGAGCGAGTTGGACCGCCTCGTGCGTGTGGAGTTGGCTGAAGGGCGGCTGACGAACCAAATTCGCGACGAGTTGCTCGGAATGGAAGAGGCCGCACGGGGCACGCCGGGATTCAACGACGATTCGGAAGAAGCGTTTCACGACACGATTGACGCGCTGGAAGGGAATTGTGCAGCTAGGTATGCGTACCAGAATCCGCCCGTGTTGCCTACTGAGGGGGAAGTTGCGAATTTACCTTGGTGGGCAAGGGTAGCGTTTGCGGCCAGGTGTGCGAACAGGGTTTTACCTCTCTTGCAGGAATCTTGGCCTGACATTTCAGATGATTATCTAGCTGAAGTCCTTAGTTCCTTGAAGGCCGCGACAAAAGCAGCCGATCAAGCAGTTCGAGACCCAGAAGTTGCAGGTATTTTCCGTCTAGGCGCGGCTGACGCCGCACATCATGTATCGACTAGAGCCTTGAATGAAGGTCGAGAGAGAGCATCCAAAATTGCATTTGTGACGGCATTAGCGATCAACACGGCATACGCCGAAGATACTCCACGGCAAGTCAATCTTGCTTGGGGTGCTTTAGCACATGCGTGGAACTTGCTCCACGAGTCAGGTAAAAAAGTAGTGCGTGAGGAGTTCGACAGATTGAAAAGTCTAGCGGAATGGCAAGCGTGGACCAACGACACACCCGTGTCCCAGGAAGTGTTTGGTCCCCTCTGGCGTGATGGACCGCCGCTTGGTTGGCCTGCTGATCTTATTCCGACACCACCTACGAACTTCTACATCGGTGTGTCTCAACAAGAGTCGCTCGAACAACGACTCGTCGAGGAAACGCTCAACGTATTCAATGCCCTCAACGAGTATCACGTCTCGCGTGGCGGCCAGCCGCTAACCTTGGCCGACTTGCAACCGTTCGTTCCGGCCCTCGTCCCGGCGGGGGTGTAAGATGCCGCACGATTCTGCCGTCGGCCTTCTCCTGCAACTGACACCTGCCGAAGGCGAGCCGGATGCACAGTTGCTCGACGACCTGATCCAATTGGTGAAGCAAGCTGTCGCGACCTTCCCCAAGCACGCAGACCCACCGGACATTCGCCCGGCGACCGACGAGGAACGATCGCCGCTCATCGGCCTTGAGTCGAAGATCAAGCACCACATCGAGCAGGCCAGCGCCGCCAGCCGGGCGATCGTGGAACAGCGGGCGGCGCTCGCGCAGCAGCCGGATGCGGACGTTAAGCTCGCGGAGGAAGCACGGCAGAAGGCGCAACAGGTCATCGCGGCCGTGCAGCGGGCGATGATGCGGGGCGTCCACGTCCGCATCCCTGACGGGACGCCATGACCGTGTTCGCCGCACAACTCGGCCCCGCCGGGGCCGCGGCAGTCGCCCGCCTCTTGCCGCTGACCGCCGACCCGGCGATGGCGGCCAACCACCTCGAACGCCTCCTCGCGCAGCCGGCGACCGCCGACCACCTGCCGGCCCTCCTAGACCCGGACGGCGGCGGCCTCGAAACCCTCCTCCACCTTCTCGCCACGTCGCAACTGTTCGCCGACACGCTCGTGCTGTACCCGGAAGCGCTCGACGTCGTGCTGAAGCCGGCCGGCCGAAACCCGTCCACGCTCGAACTCGTCCACCAGTTGCACGCGATGACCGACGCCGCAGCGGACGACGCGAGCCTGTTACGCGCGTTCCGAAAGTTCCGGCAGTTGCAAGTGCTCCGCATCGGCATCAACGATGTCATCCGCGACCGGCCACTGGAAGAGATCACCCGCGACCTGGCGCGGGTCGCGGATGCCTCGATTCAGGTCGGGTTGCAAACTGCGATGCGAACTGTCTCGCGGAAGTTCGGCACGCCGACGGCGGCGGGCGAACCGGCGCGGCTCGCCGCCCTCGCGTTCGGTAAGCTCGGCGGCGACGAGCTGAATTACTCGTCCGACCTCGACCTCATGTTCGTCTACGACGAGGACGGCGAGACGACGGGCAAGCGGATCAGCGTCGTCCCGAACGCCGACTACTTCGCCCGCGTCGTCACCGAGCTGCTGCGGCTACTGTCGAGCCACACCGACCGCGGGTTCGCGTACCGCATCGACCTCCGGTTGCGGCCCGAGGGTAAGACCGGCCCGCTGGCGCGGACGCTCGCCAGCACGCGGAGCTACTACGACGTGATGGGCCGCACGTGGGAGCGGCAGGCGCTCATCAAGCTGCGGCCGTGCGGCGGCGACCTCGACCTCGGCCGCGAGTTCGTCGCCGCCATCGAGCCGTTCGTCTACCGCAAGTACTTCAGCTTCTCCGAGATCAACGAGGTGAAGGCGCTGAAGCGGCAGATGGAGCACCGCGCCGCCCGGTCCGGCGACGCCGACCGGGACGTGAAGGCCGGCCGCGGCGGCATCCGCGACATCGAGTACACCGTGCAGTTCCTGCAACTGCTCAACGGCGGCGACCTGCCGGCCGTCCGCCAGCGGAACACGCTGCTCGCCCTCGAAAGCCTGGAAATCGCCGGCTGCCTGACCGGGAACGAGACGTACATCCTGGCCGACGCCTACCGGTTCTTACGGAAGACGGAGCACCGGCTGCAACTCCTCTTCGACATGCAGACGCACCGGCTGCCGGAGGGCGAGGCGGAGTTGGCGAAGCTGGCCATCCGGATGGGCTACTCACAAACTCGGAACGCGGACCTCGGAACGCGGACCTCAGACGCGGAACAACGGCTCGACGCCAACCTCGCGCCGCCGGGCACCGAGTACCCGGTACCGAGTACCCAGTACCCGGCCCAGCGGCGGTCGCCGCTCGACGAGGCGACGAGCGGGCCGCTGTTGCAGACGCGGACGCTGCTCATCGAGCCGCTCGACCTGTTCCTGAATGACCTGCACGACAAGACGAGCCGCGACCGCGTCATCCTCGACCACCTGCTGCACCAGACGTTCGCGAACCAGAAGGGCGAGGCCGAACCGGAGTCGGACCTGATCCTCGACCCCGGCCCGGACGACGCGACCGTCCGCGAGGTGTTGGGTCGGTATCCGTTCCGCGACATCCCGGCCGCGTACCAGAACCTGTCGCTACTCGCGCACGAGTCGGTCCGGTTCCTGTCGCACCGCCGGTGCCGGCACTTCCTCGCCAGCATCGCGCCGCAACTGCTAAGGGCCGTCGCCGAGACGCCGGACCCGGACGCGGCGCTGAACAGCCTCGAACAGGTGACCGCCTCGCTCGGCGCGAAGGCCGTGCTGTACGAGTTGTTCAGCTTCAACCCGGCGACGCTGAAGCTGTACGTGGACCTGTGCGCCGGCAGCCCGTTCCTTTCGGGGCTGCTCATCAACAACCCCGGCATGGCAGACGAACTGCTCGACAGCCTCGTGCTGAACCAGCCGCGGACGGCGCGGGAACTGCGGGACGAGCTGAACGAGTTGCTCCGCGGCGCGACCGACCCGGACCCGATCCTGCACAGCTTCCAGGACAAGGAGTTGCTCCGCGTCGGCGTCGCCGACCTGCTCGGCAAGACGCCCATCCGCGAGACGACGGCCGCCCTCAGCGACCTGGCGGACACCGTGCTGACGGCCGTGTGCGACCTCGTCGAGCCGACAGTCCGGGCGAAGCTCGGCGCGGTGACACCGGACTGTCAGTACGCCATCGTCGGCCTCGGCAAGCTCGGCGGCCGGGAGATCAGCTACCACAGCGACCTCGATTTATTGCTGCTTTATTCAGTGGACGGCACGACGATACGGCCGGACGGTGAACCCGGCGGCACGACGACGCACCAGCACTACTTCACGGAGTTGCTTCAAAAGGTGATCCAGTCGCTGAGTCGGGCCGGGCCGATGGGCCGGCTGTACGCCGTGGACATGCGGCTGCGGCCGACCGGCAAGTCCGGCAGCCTCGTGCTGCCGCTCGCCGAGTTCGAGCGGTACTTCGCGGACGCCGGCTGTCAGCTCTGGGAACGCCAAGCGATGACGCGGGCGCGGGTCGTCCGCGGAGGCCCGGAGTTCACGGACCAGCTTACGGCCGCGATCCGCGCGGCGGCGCTCGGCCCGGCGTGGCAGCCGGCGTGGGCGGCGGAGATTCGCGCGATGCGGGCGAAGCTGGAAGCGAAGGCCGGCCCGCGCAACATCAAACGCGGCCGCGGCGGGCTGACGGACGTGGAGTTCCTCGTCCAGTGGCTGCAACTCGAGCACGGCCGCCACCGGCCGGAAATTTTGCAGCCCAACGTATGGGCCGCCCTCGACGCGCTCGCGACGGCGAAGCTGATCTCGACTGACACCGCGTTGACACTGAACGTGGGGTACTCGTTCCTGCGGGCGGTGGAGGCCCGGCTGCGGATCGTGACCGACCGGCCGCTGATCGAGCTGCCGGAGGCGGCCGACGAGTGCGAGAAGCTGGCCCGCCGACTGGGGTTCGAGCCGAAGGGGCCGCAGTCCGCGGGCGGGCGGTTCCGCACGGAGGTGGACCGCGTGATGGCAGCGATTCACACGGTGTTCCAGGGGTTGGGGTGAGGCCCTGACTTCCGAAGTCCGGCTTCGACTTCGGAAGTCGATTCGCGCGGTGGCGGTGTCCGCGGCCACTGTTTTCAGCCCCGCTTCGGGGCTTCCCCCGAATTGGTAGTAGGCCCGCCCTTCAGGGCGGGTCACGCGGGGCCAACCACCCCCGACCCCGGTTCACCGGGGTCCTCGGCGTTCGGCTTCAGCCGCCGAGCCGCCGGCGGTCCCGGCGCTAAAGCGGGAACGTCGAGAAGCCCCGTGAACGGGGCTTTGGATCCTCGCCACCGCACACCCGCCCTGAAGGGCGGGCCTATTACCCCTTCGGGGAAAGCCCCGAAGAGGGGGCTGAAAACCATGACCCGCCCTTCCGTAGCCCTTGCGCCCGGCTTCGACTTCCGAAGTCGAAGCCGGACTTCGGAAGTCGGCCCCTTCCCGCTATAATCCCCGCATTGCTTCCCCGCCGGTCCGCACGCCATGCCGCCGATCACCCGCGAGATGCTCCGCGACTACATCCACGAGGCGCTGCCGGACGACGAGCTGCCGCTCGTCGAGAAGGCCCTCCGCGAGCAGCCGGCCGTCCGCGATCTCTTTACCCAGGTCCGCCAGGACCTCGACCGCGGCGAGCACTCCGTCGGCGCGATCTGGCGGCGGGAACGGCTGTCGTGCCCGACCCGCCAACAGCTCGGCGGCTACCTGCTCGACGCCCTCGACCCGGACGTGCAGGACTACATCACGTTCCACCTGAAGACGATCGGCTGCCCGCACTGCACGGCCAATCTCGACGACCTGAAGAAGAAGCAGGCCGAGGCCGAGGAGCCGGTCAAGCGGCGGCGGCAACGCATCCTCAAATCGACGGCCGGCGTCCTCCGCAAGGCGACCGGGACGTGACGATGCAAGCCGTCGGCGTGTTCTGCGGCTCGTCCCGCGGCACGAACCCCCTGTATTCGCACGCGGCCCGCGACCTCGGGGCGGAACTCGCCCGGCGGGACCTCGCGCTCGTCTACGGCGGCGGCCGGGTCGGGCTGATGGGCGACGTGGCCACGGCCGCCGTCGCCGCCGGTGGAAGAGTTGTCGGCGTGATTCCCGTCATGCTCTCGGCGAAGGAGATCGCGTTCTCGGAGGCGACGGAGCTGATCGTCGTGGACACGATGCACGTCCGCAAGGCGCTGATGGCCGACCGGGCGGACGCGTTCGTCGCGCTGCCCGGCGGGTTCGGGACGTGCGACGAGTTGTTCGAGATCCTGACGTGGGCGCAACTCGGCATCCACCGCAAGCCGGTCGGCCTGTTGAACGTCGGCGGGTTCTTCACCCCGCTGCTCGCGTGGCTCGACCACGTCGTCGAGGAGGGGCTGCTGAAGCCGAAGCACCGCGAGTTGCTGATCGTGCGGGAAGGCATCGGCGAATTACTGGACGCGCTCGCGGCGTGGACGCCGCCGCCGCCGACGGAGAAGTGGGTCGCGCCGGACGGGCGGTAGCACCCGCGGGGCCGTGCCCGGCGGCCCGGTTCGCCGGGGTGGAACCCGGTGCCGGCGCGTATCTCACAGCAACTCCTTCACGCACTCGCGGTCGTCGAGGACGTGCATCGGCCGGTCGTTGTGATCCGGGAACGCCTTCGCCGGGTCGATGCCGAGGTGGCGGTACAGCGTCGCCAGCACGTTCGCCGGCGTGTACGGCCGGCCCTTCGACTGGCCGGCGTGCGCGTCCGTCTCGCCGATCACCTGGCCGACCTTGAACCCGCCGCCGGCAATGACCGCGGCCCCGGCGTCCGGCCAATGGTCGCGGCCGGCGATCCGCGACACCCGCGGGGCACGGCCGAACTCGCCCCACACCACGACGGCCACGTCCTTGTCCAGCCCGCGGTCGTGCAGGTCCGTGACCAGCGCGTGCAGCCCCTGGTCCAGTTGCGGCAGCTGCTCCCGCATGTCGCGGAAGTTGTGCTCGTGCGTGTCCCAGTCGCCGAGTTTCAGCGTCACCACCGACACGCCGGCCTCGACGACCCGCCGCGCCCGCAGCAGGTTCTCGCAATACTTCCCGTACCGCTCGAACGCCGCCGGCCCTTCCTTCTGGAGGTCGAAGGCGTCGCGGACCTTCGGCGAGACGATCATCTCCATCGCGCGTTGCGTGTAGGCGTCGATGCCGGACGTGTTGCCGTTGTACTCGACCTGCTGGTTCAGCGTGTCGAACTTCTTGAGCAGGCCGCGGCGGTCGGCGATCTGGTCGAGCGAGACGCCCTTCGCCGGGCTGAGGTTGGCGAGGCCCTCCCGCTTCGGGACGAACGGCCGGTGGGCGTTGCCGAGGTACGTCGGGCCTTCCGTGTCGTACAGCTTCGGCGGCTCGTACATGAGGCTGACGTAGGGCGGCATCCCGTCGGCGCGCGGTTGCAGCCGGCTGACGACGGAGCCGAAGACGGGCCGCTTGCCGCGGTCCGGGAACCCGGTGAGGATGTAGTGCGGCGTGTGGTCGCCGATGTCCGCGGACTTGATCCCGCGAACGATCGCGAGCTTGTCCATGATCTTCGTCTGCCGCGGCATCAGGTCGCAAATCTGAATGCCGGGGACGTTGGTAGCGGTCTGCCGGAACTCGCCGCGGATTTCCGGCGGGGCGTCCGGCTTCATGTCGTAGCTGTCGATGTGGCTCGGCCCGCCGCGGAGCCAGACGAGGATGACGGCCTTCGGCCGGGCAGGGGTCGCGGCCCGGAGCAGCTGCGGGAGCGTGAGGCCGCCGAGGGCGAGCGTGCCGACGCGGAGGATGTCGCGCCGCGAAGGGCGGCGGGGGTCGCGGGAGCCGAAGAAGGTGAGCACGGTCGGCCTCCGGGAAGGGAGGGGCGGGGAAGCTCCAGTGTAACGCGACGGCGGGCGGCGAGGAAACAGGAATGAGAGGATCGTCTAGCCGCGACACCCGACGTGGTGCGGAGGGACCGGGGACAAAGCGGGAGAAAACCCAGACTTCCGAAGTCCGGCTTCGACTTCGGAAGTCGATCCCGCGCCGCGGCGTTCGCGCGGTGGGCAGACGCCCCTCGTTCCCCTCGACTTCCGAAGTCGAAGCCGGACTTCGGAAGTCTGGCCGCCGCGCTCCCCACCGCCACGTGGGGTCGCGGCTACTTCGCCTCCCGCGGCGGCGGGGCGAGGTCGTGGATGGCGGCGAGCTTCGCCCGCCAAGCCGTCACGTCGGCGTCCTTCTTCAGCGCCGTGAAGCCGTCGATGGCGCGGGCCGCCGCCGCCCGCAAGGTCGCGTCCCGCAGGTGGCGGGGGAGCGTCGCCTCCCGCCCCGACAGTTCCTCGAACGCGGCCGTCAGCTCCGCCTCCGCGTCGGCCGGCCGCTTCAGCGCCACCAGCGTCGCCCCCAGCCGGGACCGCGCGTCCGGCCCCTCCCACGAGGCCGGCCGCAGTTGCGCGTACCCGGCCACGGCCTTCCGCCACAGCGGCTCCGCGTCCTTCGGCCGGGCCGCCGCGTCGTACAGCTTCGCCAGCCCGACGACGCTCTCCAGCGTCTCCTCGTGGGCCGCGCCGTGCAGCGCCTCGCGGTCCCGGACCGCCCGCCGGAACAGCTCCTCGGCGTCCGCGTGCTTCCCCCGGTCGCGGTACGCCGCGGCCAGCCCGTGGACGGTCAGGAGCGTGTGCGGGTGCGCCGGGCCGAGCACCTTCTCCCGCTTCTCCAGTACCCACTGGAACCGGGCCTCCGCCTCCTCGTGCTTGCCGAGGGCGGCGTAGGCGGCGGCGACGTTGTTGGCGCTCGACAGCAGCGACGGGTGGTCTGGCGGCAGCGACCGCTCCTTGCCCCGCAGCGCCCGCACGAGCAGCGGCTCGGCCCGGTCCGGCCGGCCCATCAGCAAGTACAGGTAGCCGAGGTTGTTCGCCAGCTTCAGCGTGTCCGCGTGGTCCGCCCCGGCCGTCTTCTCCCGGCCGTCCAGCGCCCGGCGGTAGAGCGGCTCGGCCAGCTCGTACCGGCCCTGCGTGTCGTACATGCTGGCCAGGGAGCTGGCGGTCCGGAGCGTGTCCGGGTGGTCCGGCCCCATCCGCTTCTCGCGGCCGGCCAGCGCCCGGCGGTAGTACGCCTCGGACTCCGCCTCGCCCCCGCGGACGGCCCGGTAGTGGAACCCGAGGTTGTGCAGGACGGACAGCGCGACCGGGTGGTCGGCCGCCCCGTGCCGCTCGAACAGGGCCAGCGCCCGGTCGTAGTTCTGCCGGGCCTCGGACACCGCGCCGAGTTCCATGTACGCCTGGCCGATGGTGTTCCGGATGGCCGCCTCGACGAGCGGCTGGCCGGTCAACAGGACCTCGATGTCGTTCGCCGCCCGGTCGAGCGACTCCTTGAGCGTGATCTTCGGGTCCGGCAGCTTGTCCCGGCCGAGGACGCCGTCGGCGCTGGCCGGGGCGAGCAGGTCCTGGAGGAAGAACAGGACGGCCGTGGCCGTCCGCTCCTGGCGGATGGCTTCCTCCTTCGCGGCCTTCTCGGCCAGTTCGCGGGCGCGGGCCGTCGCCGCGGACGCCGTCGCGTCGGCCTCCGCGGCCTTCGCCTTCAGTTCCGCGGCCTTCGATTCCTCCTGCGCCAGCCGGGCCGTCTCGGCGGACGACTTCGCGTCCGCCTCCGCCGCCCGCGCCTTCTGCTCGGCGTCCTTCGCCTCGGCCTCGGACTTCTTCGCCACCGCGGCCAGCCGCACGGCCTCGGCCTCGGACTTCTTCGCGACCTCCTCCGCCTCCCGCGCCTTCGCGGCGGAGGTCTTGGCCTCCGCCGCGGCGTGCCGGGCCTTCTCCTCCCCGGCGCGGGCGGCGGCCTCGGCGTCCTTCGTCAGGACCAGCTGGTGGGCCGTCTCCCGCTCGGCGTTCGTCGCGCGGATCGCTTGCAACACGGCCGCGCACCCGCCGACGGCGAGGGCGGCGAACACGACGACGGACGCCCGCGACAGGACCCGGCGGCGGGCGGCGGCGGCGACCTGCTCCATCTCGGCCTTGCGGGCACGCTCCTCGGCCGCCGTCCGCAACTCGGCGATGGCCCGCGCCACCTCCCCGGCGTCCGCCGGCCGGTCGGCCTTGGTGACGGCCAGGCACCGCTTCGCCAGCGCGACCACGTCCGGCTCGGCCTTGCACGCGTCGAGCCGGGCGTAGGCGTCCTCGACCTTCCCCTGGGCGGCGAGCAGCCGGGTCGATTCCGCGTCCCCGCCGCTGAACGGCGGCCGGCCGGTGAGCATGGCGCACAGGATGCCGCCGAGGCCGAACACGTCGGACCGCTCGTCGATCTTGTCCGTCGCGCCGACGGCCTGCTCCGGGGCCATGTACGCCGGCGTCCCCATGAACTCGCCCTGCTGCGTCTGCGAGTCCGACGACCGGACGTTCAGGATGCGGTGCTCGGCCGTCACCGGCACGTCGATGACCGGCTTCGACCCGCTCGGCGCGTGCAGCACCTTCGCCAGCCCCCAGTCCATGATCTGGACCTCGCCGAACGCCCCGACCATGACGTTCTGCGGCTTCAGGTCGCGGTGGATGACGCCGCGGCTGTGGGCGTAGGCCACCGCCTGGGCGATCGCCTCGAACACGGACAGCGGGTTGACGCCGCCCTTCTTGAGCATCACGTCGAGCGTCAGCCCGCGGATGAGCTTCATGGCGAGGTACGGCCGGCCGCGGCCGAGCATCCCGACCTGGTGGACGGCCGGGATGCCGGGGTGCTGGAGCTGGGCCGTGATCCGGGCCTCTTCCAGGAACCGGTGGGCGGCCAGGCTCTCGGCCGGGAAGTCGTCCAGCAACACCTTGACGGCGATCTCCCGGTCCAGGGCGAGGTCGCGGGCGCGGTAGACGACGCCCATGCCGCCGCGGCCGATCTCGCCGAGGTTCTCGTACCCGGCCGGGAACGGCGGGGCGAGGGACAGGGTGGCGGTGTGCTTCTGCTGGTCGGCCGTGGCCGTCATCGTCCGGTCGGCGTCCGGCGGGGGTGTCTGGTGCATCAGTGCCGTTCCAGAGGGCGAGACACGGTGGGCGGTGGGGAAGAATGAAGTCTAGCACACGACGGGGCGACGGAAAGGAGGTCGTCCGAACCGACTTCCGATCAAATTAGTCGCGCGGTCGGGCGGAATCAAGGTTCCGAACCGGGGCCGCGGGTGCGGGCCGGGCCGCCGCCGTCACCTCGAACGTCCGGTGAAACCCCGGCCCCGCGGCCGGGCAAATTCTTGACTCGTTCCGCGAACCCCCGTAAACCAGCGACACTCTGATCTCCCGCCCGCCGACCCCGGCTGGACACGCGCTGTAACCCTCGCGGAAGCTCACGCATGACGCCGTCCGACCCCACCGCCGCCGACGCCACCCTGGTCGCCGACCCGCCCGTCCCGCCGCCGACGGACCCGCCGCCCGTCGAACCGCCGGCCGCCGAGGTTCCGCCGGAGCCGGTCGCCGAGGCCCCGCCCGAGCCGGCCCCGGCCGCGCCGGCGGCCGAGGCGGTGCCGCCGCAGCCCGTGCCGGAGGTCCCGCCCGCGCCGCAGCCGCCGGACCTGTCGCGGCTCGCGCAGGACCTGCAAATCCGCCGGATGCACGTCGAGGCCGTCGTGCAACTGCTCGACGAGGGGAACACCGTCCCGTTCATCACCCGCTACCGGAAGGAGCGCACCGGCGGGCTGGACGAAGTTGCGATCCGGAAGATTCAGGCCCGCGTCGCCGGCCTGCGGTCCCTCCGCGACCGCAAACAGACCATCCTCCGGACGATCGCCAACCAGGGGAAGCTGAACGACGACCTGCTCGCCGCCATCCTCGAAGCGGACCACCCGAAGCGGCTCGAAGACCTGTACCTGCCGTACAAGCCGAAGAAGCGGTCGCTCGCCACCGAGGCCCGCGAGAAGGGCCTCGAACCGCTCGCCCAGGCGATCTGGAACAAGGAAGAGGTCGTCGCGAACCTCGCCGAAATCCTGCCCGGCATGGTGAACCCGGACCTGAAGCTGAACACGGTCGATGACATCCTCATCGGCGTGCAGCACATCCTGGCGGAAGTGATCTCCGAGTTCCCGGACGTGCGGGGGCCGCTGCGGGCGTTCACCTGGGACACGGCCGTCCTCGTCTCGACCCGCGCCGAGGGGCTGCCGGAGGAGAAGGGCAAGGAGTTCCGCGAGTACTTCAGCTTCAAGGAGCCGGTGCGGATGATCCCGCCGCACCGGGTACTCGCCGTCAACCGCGGCGAGAAGGAACAAATCCTGAAGGTGAAGTTCGACGTGGACGCGGAGCGGGCCAAGCACATCGCCGCGGACCAGCTTCCGCTCGCCGACCACCCGCACCGGGACGTGCTGATCGCCGCGATGGTGGACGCCGTGGACCGGCTCGTGCTGCCGAGCCTCGAGCGCGAAATCCGCCGCGACCTGACCGAGCGGGCGCAGGACCACGCCGTCGATGTGTTCGCGCGGAACTTGCGCGGCCTGTTGCTGCAACCGCCGCTCCGCGGGAAGCGCGTCCTCGCCGTCGATCCCGGCCTGCGGACCGGCTGCAAGATCGCCGCGCTGGACGAGACCGGGGCGCTGCTCGAAGACTCGGTCATTTACCCGCACCAGCCGCAGAAGAAGGTCGAGGAGGCGAAGCGGAAGCTCGAGCAGTTCGTCCGCAAGCACTCGCTCACCGTCATCGCCATCGGCAACGGGACGGCCTGCCGCGAGACGGAACAGGTGGTTTCCGACCTCCTCGCCGAGTTGGAGAACCGCCGGCTGAACCCGCAGCCGACGGTGACGCATTCCGAATCCGTGACCGTCGAGCCGACGGCCGTGATCGCCCCGACGATCGACGTGCCCGCGCCGGTGGCGGAAGCCGTGATGGTCGCGCCGCCGGCCATCACCGCCGAGAGCGTCAGCTCGATGCCCCTCGGCGAGGCGACGACCGTTTCCACGCCGACCGAGGCGACGGCCGAGTCGGTGACGACGACGGAAGCGACGGCCACGGCCGTGACCGCCGCCCCGCCCGCGCCCCCGCCGCCGCCGGCCGAGGTCATCGTCCTCGACGGCCTGCCGGACGCGCCGGCCGACCTCGCCTACGTCATCGTCAACGAGGCCGGAGCCAGCGACTACTCGGCGTCGCCGGTCGCGAAGGAAGAGTTCCCGAACAAGGACGCCACGACCCGTGGCACGGTGTCGATCGGGCGGCGGCTCCAGGACCCGCTCGCGGAGTTGGTGAAGATCGACCCGCAGCACGTCGGCGTCGGCCTGTACCAGCACGACCTGCGGCCGAAGTACCTCAAGGAGTCGCTGGAAGCCGTCATCGAGTCGTGCGTCAACCACATCGGCGTGGACGTGAACACGGCCAGCGTGCCGCTGCTCCGCCACGTCTCCGGGCTGAACCAACTCGCCGCCCGCGAACTCGTCGAGTACCGCAAGGCGCACGGCCCGTTCAAGGCCCGCGAGCAGTTGAAGGCCGTGCCGCAGATGGGCGAGGTCCGGTTCACCCAGGCGGCCGGATTCTTGAAGATCGCCGACGGCGACGAGCCGCTCGACATGACGTGGGTTCACCCCGAAAGCTACGACCTGACCCGCAAGGTCCTCGCCGAGTTCGGCCTGACGCCCGCCGACCTCAAGGACAAGGCGAAGCTCGACGAGCTGCGCGGCAAGCTGAACGCCGCCGACCCGGACGAGGTCGCGAAGAAGCTGGACGTGATGGTGCCGACGCTCATCGACATCTTCCACGCCATCGCCCGGCCCGGCCGCGACCCGCGGGACGAGCTGCCGCCGCCGGTGTTCAAGAAGGGCATCCTCAAACTCGAGGACGTGAAGCCCGGCATGGAGTTGACCGGCACGGTGCTGAACGTCGTGCCGTTCGGGGCGTTCGTGGACATCGGGGTGAAGGAGAGCGGCCTCGTCCACATCAGCCAGATGGCGAACAAGTACATCAAGTCCCCCTACGACGTGGTGTCCGTCGGCGACGTGGTGACGGTCTGGGTGATGGAGGTGAAGCCGGGGGACAAGAAGATTTCCCTCTCCATGATCCCGCCGGGCCAGGAGCGGCAAATGGGCCGGCCGCCGGAGCCGCCGCCGCGTCAACAGCCGCCCCCGCGGCCGCAACAGCCACGGCCGGCGCACCAGGGGCCGCCCCGCGGGACGCGGCCCGGCGCGCCGGGCGGCCCGAACAGCCGGCGGTTCGACCGCCCGCGGCCACCGCAAGGCGAGGGGTCGGCCCCGCCGCAGCCGGCCGTCCCGCCGCCCCCGCCGAAGCCGGCGAAGCCGCGGCCGGTGGTGAAGCTGACCGACGAGAAGAAGAGCGGCAAGGCGGCGCTGAACACGTTCGGCGAGCTGGCCGTGTTCTTCAAGGGCCGCACCGAGCCGGAGAAGAAGGAAGACGAGAAGAAGGACGCGCCGCCGGAGACGCCGCCGGCACAAAGTTAATCGCGCCGCGGGTCATGGTTTTCACCCCGTAGGGGTGGCACATGTTAGCCCAGGGCAACGCCCTGGGTGGGGCATTCCCGGAGGAAAGCCCTGAAAGGGCGTGACAGTGCGGCTGTCACGCCCTTTCAGGGCTGGTTGCATTTGGCCGGCCGTCTACCCAGGGCGTTGCCCTGGGCTGACATGTCCCAGCCTTTCAGGCTGAAAACCGGCGGTACGCGTATCGCGGCCGCTTGCTCCAACCCGCGTCTCACTTCCTGACCTGCGACGCGACCAGCGCCACCAGCCCGACGGCGAGCGCGATCAGCACGACCAGCCGCACGATCTTCCACGCACTCCACGGCCGCTTGCCGACCACCTTCCCGCTGCGGCCGTTCACCAGAATCTGGAACGTCCGGTCGTGGTAGCGGTACACCGCCACCCACAGCGGCAGCAGCAGGTGCTTGAACGTGATCGCCGAGTGCTTCGTCTTCTGCTCGTGGACCCGCTGGTGGTCGCCGCCGATGTCCTGCCGCACCAGCCGGTCGATCGTCGGCTCGATCAGCGACTTCGCGACCTGGAACCCTTCCTTCAGCCCGATCGCGTACCGCTCCGTGCGGAACCCGCTCAGGTACTCCGGCAGGAACCCGTCGAGCTTCCCCACGTCCCAGGGCTCGACGGCGTCGATCAGGTCCTGCGGCAGGCTGTGCGACGCGCACACCAGCACGTCGTCGAAGAAGTGCTGCACCTCGCCGGACACGCTCGTCCACTCGATCCGCGTGACCGGGACGGTCTCCGTCCGCCGGTTGCCGTTCGCGTCGGTCACGGTGCGGGTCACGTAGTCGGTGTAGTTGTCGCCCCGCTCGCCGTCGTAGAACGTGTACGTCATCGTGTCGTAGGTCCAGTACGGCACGTACACGCCGGACAGCTGGCCGAGCGTCGCCACCTTCGTCAGTTGCGACGGCGCGAACCAGAGGCCCGCGAGCCATTTCGTGAACGCCGCCCGCGCGTCCCGCAGGTCCACGCGGAACGGCAGGATGCACTCCGGGGCGATCATCCCGACCACCGCCACCGGCTTGTTCTCCAGGTGCGTGCCGCAGAACGGGCAGCGGTCGGTGACGACCTTCTCTTCGAGCAGCACCATCGCGCCGCACCCGGTGCAGCGGGTCTGCGTCTCGCGGCCGGGGATCGGCGTCGCGTCCGTCTCCTGCTTGTCGAGGTACTTCAGGTAGTCGCGCTCGAGGACGGCCGCGGACGTGTGCTTGGCGATCTTTTCCTTGTGCCCGCAGTACGGGCACGCCAACCCCCGCACGCGGGGGTCGAAGTCGAGCCGCGCCCCGCACTGCGGGCACGGGAACTTCTTCCCCTCCGGCGGGGCGTTGGTGACGGTCGGGGTTTTCTGGAGCGGGTCGGACATGAGGTATATAGCCGCCGGCTTGCCGGCGGGTTTTGGAGGGACGAAAACCCGCCGGCAAGCCGGCGGCTATATAGGGGCTACTTCGGCAGGGGCGGAGGTAAATGACCCAGCAAGGCTTGAAGTTCCGGCACCGTCTCGGCCGCGACCCAGTTCGCCATGCCGCTCTTCCACACCAGCGTCGCACGCGTGATCTCCCCGGCCGCGATCTTCTGCTGCAGCGCCGCCGCCTCGAACGGCCCGGCCGCCTGGCCGTTGATCGCCGCGTGGTACTTCGCCGCGGCCGGCAGCGGCGGCGGGGCCGCGCCGGGCGCGAACGCCGCCCCCATCTGGTTGCCGATGGCCATGCCCGCGCCGAACCCCGCGCCCAGGCCCGCGGCCCCGCCGGGGTTGTTCGCCGCGTCCCGGATCGCCTCGGCCGTCTGGAACTTCGTGTACTGGTCGAGGTTCCCCAGCACGCCCATCTCGGACCGCTTGTCCAGCGCCTTCTCCACCTCCGGCGGCAGCGAGATGTTCTCCACGTTGAACTGCGTCAGCGTGAACCCCATCTTCGCCAGCTCCGGCGAGATCCGCTGCAGCGCGACTTGGCTCATCTTCTCGTAGTTCCCGGCCATGTCCAGGATCGGGATCTTCGCGGCCGCCATCGCGTCCACGAACTTCGAGACGATGGTGTTGCGGAGCTGGTTGGTGATCTCGAACGCCTCGAACGACGGGTCGGTCGAGACGAGTTCCTTCAGGAACGTGCCGGGGTCGGTCACCTTGAACGCGTAGTTGCCGAACGCCCGCAACCGGACCGGGCCGAACTCCGCGTCCCGGAGCATGACCGGGTTCTGCGTGCCCCACTTCTGGTCCGTCCACTGGCGGGTCGAGATGAAGTACACCTCGCACTTGAACGGCGACTCGAACCCGTACTTCCACCCGAGGATTTTCGACAGGATCGGCATGTTGTTCGTGTCGAGCGTGTACATGCCGGGCAGTTTCACGTCGGCGAGCGTGCCCTCCTTCACGAACGCGGCCGCTTGCCCTTCGCGGACGATGAGCTTGGCCCCGTTCTTGATCTCGTTGTCGTACCGGGGGAACCGGTAGGCGAGGATTTCGTTCTGCGACGGCTCGGTCCATTCGAGGATGTCGATGAACTCGCCGCGGAGTCGGTCGAGCAGGCCCATGAGAGCACCTCCGAACGGGGTATTCGTGACGTGGCAGCGATTATTGTGACCGGAAGCGCGGGCGGGGCAACGGGAAATGGGCGGGCGGGCGCAAAAAAACACCCCGGCTGTTGCCAGGGTGTCTCGTTCGCGTTCGAGAACGCGGTTAGTTGTCGAGGCTGAGCGTCGAACCGTCGCTCGGGTTGAGGGCCGCGTTCAGGTTCTGCCGGGCCACGTTGTACGAGACGCCGCGGACCGTGCCGTCGCCCATGAGGAAGAGCGTGCCGCCGGCGAACGCGCTACCCCAGTTGTCGGCGAAGTCGTTGTTCGGGTCGTCCTTCACGAGCGGCTTCGAGGACCGCAGTGTCACGCTGTTGATGACCTCGTCCGCCCCGCGGCCGGACCGGGTGTGCCCGCCCCAGTCGCCTTGCACGATCGACTCGTCCCAGTTCGAGTCGCTAAGGTTGCTGTAGATGGCCGCACGGGACGCCTTGATGCCGACCAGGATCGTGTTCGACGAGCCATCCGTGATGCCCTGAATCGTCTTGCGGTTGTCCGCGCCGCCACAGCACGCCCCGTTACCCTCGCCGTTGACGCCCGGCGTGCCGAACCAATTGCCCTTGTTGATCCGGGCGTTGATGGCGTAGTCCGTGGCCGGCCCGGTCCCGCCCGAGTTGCCCGCGTTCTTGTACCCGACGCCGCGGCCGCGACCGGGGCAGAGGTACGTCTTGATGCTGGCTTGCCAGATCGGCTGGTTGGCCGTCACGCCGAACCACGTCTTGTCCGTGTCGCTGGTGGCCGTAATGGCCATCGCCCGGTGTAACGCATCCTGCTCGATGAACGGCAGGATTTGCGTGGCCCACGACCCCGACCCCTCGAACTGCGAGTTGTGGAACCCGTAGTTGAAGGGCTGGTTCGCGACCCCGGCTCCGCGGCGGCCGTGGTACGGTAGTTTGTTGAACGTGTCGTTGTGGTTGTGGAACCCGAGGCCGATCTGCTTCAGGTTGTTCGTGGACTGCGTGCGGGCGGCGGCCTCGCGGACCTTTTGGACCGCGGGGAGGAGCAGGCCGATGAGGATCGCGATGATCGCGATCACCACCAGCAGCTCAATGAGCGTGAAGGCGCGGCGGGCGCCACGCGACCGGGAGAGAGACAGCATGCGGACCTCAGAGAGTAGAGTGGGAACGGGAGGACAGAGAATGAGGAAAAATGTCGGCCTGCGAGGGGCCAAAGGGGAAGGCTTCCCAATTTCCTTCCCCCTAACTTCATAATCTAGACACCAATCTCCGAAAGGCAACTGTCCGGCATCGTTTTTCCTCTCACAACTTCTCGCAAGGTGTTAATTTTCAACACGTTAACAACAGTCCGAAATTTAATTCACTTTCCGGAGGAAATTTGTGATGAAACGAAGACCGGAACGCGATCCCGAGGAGGACGACGACGACCGGCCGCGGAAAAAGGCCCGGCGACGTGAGGACGACGAAAACGAGGAGCCGAGCGGTTGGGAGCGGTATCAGCGATCGACGGCGCGGTACGTCTTCCTGGGCGTTCTCGTGGTGCTGATGCTGGTCCTCGCGTTCTTCCTGTGGCAGAAGTACCAGCGGGACAAGGACGCGAGGGAGCCGACGAACGTGTCCACTCGCGGAACGGCGTGACGTGGTTCGGGGGCGAGCGGGGGGCTGACGCCCCCCGCTCGCCAAGACGCCGCCTTACCGCGACGCCGGCTTCGCCTTCGCGGTGTCCATCAACGCCTTCAGCCACTCGACGTTGGCCGCGGAGCTGACCGCCTCGACGGCATCGGTCCGGCCGGTCAGGTCGAACGGCTTGGTGTTCGTCTTCGGGTCGAACTTCCGGTCGATAGCCTTCATCATCACGTCCATGAGCTGGCTGCCGGTCAGCCCGTAGTCGGCGGCCGCGAACCGGACCGTCTTGCGGTCGCGGACGGTCCGCACGTCCGCGGCCAGGGCCGCGGCCTCCCGCTGCTCGGCGGCGTCGGCCACGTCCTTGAGCGCCTTCTGCGCCTCGAACTTCTTGAGGAGGTTCTCGGCCCGCGTCTTCTCGTCGGCGGTCTTGGTCTGGAGCACCAACTCCGCCTCCTTCAGCGCGGCCTCGGCCTTGCCCTTCACGACGGCGCGATCGATCTCGGTCAGTTGAAGGGTGAGTTGTTCCTTCGCGATCGCGTCGTCGAGCTTCTGGAACAGGGCGTCCGCCTTCTTCTTGGACGCGTCCGGGGCGGCCTGCCGGGCCTCCGCCAACAGCGCCTTCAGCACGTCCACTTCGAGCAGGGTGCGGCCGTAGGCGTCCACGTCCTTCGCCAGGTCCGGGCGGGCCTTCAGCACGGTCGCGAGGGCGGCGGCGAACGTCTCGGTCGGGTCCTTCCGCATCCGCTGGAGGATCGTGTCGCGGACCTCCTTCACGCCGGCCGGCGTCGTGTCTTTGGTGCGGAGCAGGACGCTGCTGACCCTCGGGGCGTTACCCTTCGCGCGGCGGAACACGTGCGTCGGCAGGGCCGTGCCCTGGACGCCGACGATGTCCGACTGGCCGAGGTAGGTCCAGCCGTCGGCGTCCATCGTTTCGAGCAGCGCCTCGAAGTCGGCGGCCTTCATCCCCGCGGCCCGGCCGTTCTTGTCGAAGAACATCGCGTGGTAGTGGTACTCCCACTTCGCGGCGGCTTTCGCCTTGGCCCTCTCGATCTCCGCCAAATCCGCCGCGAGTCGTTGCGTTGCATTCAGCTTCGCCTCCCAGTAGCGACTCTCGGCCGCTTGGACTTCCTTCGGCTTGTCCTGCGCGCCCGCGGTCGCCAGCCATCCGCCGACGGTCGCGGCCAGCCCGGCCGCGAGCAGCAACCCGGCGGCCAACAGTTTCGTCTTCGACATGATCGTCGCTCCTTTGGCCAGTTCGAGAACGGTCGAGGGGATCGTTTCCAGTTGAATCAGGTCGAGCGCCTTTGCCGCCACCGCGGCCGGGACGCTGCCGCCGGCGAACGCCGCGACCGCCACGGCCGACGCCGGGAGGCCGCGCCTCGCGAGGCGGTCGAGCAATTCCTGCTTCGCCCGCGTCAGCCGGCCGGAGAGCGTGCCGAGCTTCCAGCCGAGGTGCTTGGCGGCGTCCGTCGTGCCGCGGCCTTCGAGGCAGCAGAGGACGAACGGGACGCGCAAATGGTCCGGCAGCTTCGCCACCTCGTCGTGGACGGCGGCGGTGAGCGCGTCCCACGCCGTCGGCGGCACGGCCGCGTCGCGGTCCGGGGCCGCGGCGGCGTGCTCGCGCTTCCGGCGGCGGCCGTCGCCCCGTGCCGCCCGACACGCGACCCGGTGCGCGACCGTGTGCAGCCACGGGCCGAGGGCGTTCGTGCGGACGCTCCCCGCCGACTTCACGAGGACGAGGAACGTGGCCTGGAAGGCGTCTTCCGCGTCGGCGTCGGTCGGCCGGAGCTGCCGGCAGACGGCCCACACGAGCCGGCCGTACCGTCGGACGAGTTCCGCGAACGCGGCCGCGTCCTGGGTTTGCGCGAACTGTCGCAGCAGCGCGGCGTCGGCCGCGGCCGACCCGTTGGCGAGGGCCGTCGCGTGCGTCAGGACCGAGTGCAGCAGCCGGGTGTTCACGAAAGAAGAGTGCCCGCCGGGGGGCGGGTTCTACGCGGTGGGGCACGAATTTATATAGCCGCCGGCTTGCCGGCGGAACTTCCGCGGTCCCCAAACCCCGCCGGCAAGCCGGCGGCTATATAAGGCGGGCGGCTATATCACGAGCGGCGTCAACCACGGGAACGGGGCCGCCGGTAGCCCGCGGCGGACGTTGTGGTCCTCGATGTACTGCTTCACGACGGCGACCGCTTCCATGTCGAACAGGAACACTTTCCAGTAGTCCGCCGTCCAAATCCGCTGCCGCGATTGGTTCCGCGGCTGCTTCCTCACCTCGCTGCTGGTTCGGCCCTTCATACGGCCGGCGTATTTCGCGACTTCCTCGTTCAACGGGCTGACCAACAGGTGGACGTGGTTCGGCTCGACGGCACACGCCCACGCGAGCGGCCGGGTGTCGGCCGGCGAGTGCGAGACGTGGGACGTGGTTCGCCAGCTCCGCCGCGACAACGAGTTGCTCCTCGTCGGTCAGCCACATCGGGGGTTCGGTTAGCGCGTCCGCGGATTGCCTTCGGGTCGTCCCGTCCGGCACGTTCAACTGCCCGCCGCGCTCGCGGACATGTCCGTACAGGGTGAACAGCGGCGACCAGTGGCCGCGGTCGTCGCCGGGCAGCCACGTCCCGTAGGTCGTCCAGATGAGGTGGATGCCGACGGTGGGTATGGGTGAACCCGCGGTGGGAGCCGATCTCTATATAGCCGCCGGCTTGCCGGCGGGGTTTTGGGAGTCGCAAAACCCCGTCGGCAAGCCGGCGGCTATATGAAAACGGTTCGCGACGCCGTCCGCAACCGAAATCCCGCCGGCAAGCCGGCGGCTATATAAAACCCGCTCCGGCCGCGGGCACGCCCATTCGTTCGGGCGCGCGACGCGCGGCCGGCCCCTGGAGGTTTCGCGATGCTCTCTCTCAAGTTGCCGGACGGGTCCGTTCGTCAGGTTCCGCCCGGTACTCGCCCCCGCGACGTGGCCGAGTCGATCGGCAAGCGGCTCGCGCAGGCCGCCGTCGCCGCGAAGGTCAACGGCGACGTCCTCGACCTCGACCGCGAGCTGACCGCCGACGCGGAGTTCGCCCTGCTCACCGACAAGGACAAGGAGTCGCTCGACGTGCTGCGGCACAGCGCCGCGCACATCATGGCCCGCGCCGTCATGCGGCTCTTCCCCGGCACCGAACTCGCGTTCGGCCCGACCACCGAGAACGGGTTCTACTACGACATCCACACCCCGACCCCGATCCGCGAGGACGACTTCCCGCGGATCGAGGAGGAGATGCAGAAGATCGTCAAGGCGGCCGAGCCGTTCGAGCGGTTCGAGAAATCCGTCCCCGAGGGCAAGCAGCTCGTCGGCGACCTGAAGCAGAAATTGAAAGTCGAACACATCGAGGAGTCGCTCGGCAAGAGCCACGAGAGCGTCAGCTTCTACCGGCAGGGCGAGTTCATCGACTTGTGCCGCGGGCCGCACATCCCGCACGCCGGGAAGGTCGGCGCGTTCAAGCTGCTGTCCATCGCCGGGGCGTACTGGAAGAACGACGCGAAGCGGCAGCAGCTCCAGCGGCTGTACGGGACCGCGTTCTTCGACAAGAAGGACCTCGACGCGTACCTGAAGCAGGTCGAAGAAGCGAAGAAGCGGGACCACCGCGTCCTCGGCCGGCAGTTGAAGCTGTTCACCATCAGCCAGGTCGCCGGGCAGGGCCTCATCCTGTGGATGCCGAAGGGGGCGACCGTCCGCGGGCTGCTGGAAGGCTTCATCAAGGACGAACTCGTCAAGCGCGGCTACCAGCCGGTCTACACGCCGCACATCGGCAACCTGACGCTGTACCGGACCAGCGGCCACTTCCCGTACTACGCGGACGCCCAGTTCCCGCCGATGTACTTCAACCCGACCGTGCAGACCGTGGACACCTGGTACACGCTGCTGGAGAAGAAGCTACTCACCGACGAGCAAGAGAAGGCGTTCCTCGCCGCGATCCAGGCCGTCAGCGAGGGGCGGTCGCCGGACGGCCCGGACCAGGACCTGCCGCGGTTCACCGTCGGCGAGATGAAACTCGACGCCCGCGCGCTGTGGCTGGAGTACCAGGAGGCGAAGGACCGCGACGCGAAGCTGAAGGTGCTAAAGGATTGGATGAGCGGGCAGGAGGGCTATTTGCTGAAGCCGATGAACTGCCCGCACCACATCCAGATTTACAAGGCGTCGCCGCACAGCTACCGCGACCTGCCGATCCGCCTCGCGGAGTTCGGGACCGTCTACCGGTTCGAGCAGTCCGGCGAACTCGGCGGCATGACCCGCGTTCGCGGCTTCACCCAGGACGACGCCCACCTGTTCATGACCCCGGAGCAGGTCGAGCCGCAGCTCCGCAGCGAGATCGAACTCGTGCTGCTCGTGCTGAAGACGCTCGGCCTCAACGAGTACCGCGTCCGCGTCAGCGTCCGCGAGCCGGGGTCGGACAAGTACGTCGGCGAGCCGGACCTGTGGGAGAAGGCCGAGGCGACGCTGAAGGCGGTCGTCGAGACGACCCCCGGCCTGAACTTCAGCATCGGCGTCGGCGAGGCGGCGTTCTACGGGCCGAAGATCGACTTCATCGTGAAGGACTGCATCGGCCGCGAGTGGCAGCTCGGCACGGTGCAACTGGACTACAACCTGCCGCGGCGGTTCGAGCTGGAGTACACCGGCCCGGACAACAAGCCGCACCGCCCGGTGATGATCCACCGCGCGCCGTTCGGCAGCATGGAGCGGTTCACCGGCATCCTGATCGAGAACTTCGCCGGCTCGTTCCCGCTGTGGCTGGCCCCGGAGCAGGTCCGCGTGTTGACCATCAGCGAGAAGTCGGAAGCCTACGGCCGCGAGATCGAGGCGAAGCTGAAGGCGGCCGGGTTCCGGGTGGAGACGGACTACCGGTCGGAGAAGATCGGGGCGAAGGTGCGGGAGGCGTCGGTCGAGAAGGTTCCGTACATGATCGTGGTCGGCGAGAAGGACGCGGCCGCCGGTACGGTCGCGCTGCGGGACCGGGTGGCGGACAAGGAGACCCGCGACCTAAAGCTGGACGCGGTGATCGCGCAGTTGGCCGACGAGGTGGCGAAGAAGACGATCCGCACGCTGAGTACCGCGACCGCCGACCTGAGCGGCGGCGGGACCGCGAAGTACGCGGGGTGATGTGAAGTGGCGGGCCGGTCTTTTCGGCCCGCCGCCACATTTGGTATGATGTGCGTACCTATCGACGGAGGTTGCGGCATGAACGACATCCCCGTGCCCGGCAAGTTCGAGGTCCACGACACCAACGGAAAGATCGTCGGCTCGATTTCGGCCGAAGAACTGGCCCGTCTACGCGAAGAGAACGAAGTGTTGCAACGACAAATGATGTCGTTGCTGCCGGTTGCAACCCCGGAAGAGGAAGCGGAGATGGAAGCCGCCCTCGCCACGGCGGTCGATCTGAACATGGACGAGATCATCCGCGACATCGAAACGAGCGAGGGCCGCTGATGGCCGCGGGCAACGGAATTCCCGCCTATCGGGTCGTGACTCCCGCCGACGTACGGGATCAGTTTCGGGCGTGGGGCAAAGTCGCCGCGACGGCCGGCCTCCTCCAGTCGTACCTCGACGATTTGAAGCTGTTGAACAATCGGCTCGCCCGTCGGCCGAAGGCATTCGGTGATCCACTTCACGACTACCACCACGCGGAACTCTGTCTGTACCGCGGGCTGACCGAGTACAAGATCGTTACCTACGCCGTCCACACCAAGCGGCCGTTGGTTTTCGTCCGATCCGTCAGGCTCCGCCCCGACCGGGCCCTCGGAATGGCCGAGTAGCACCCGTCATGCCCGCCCTCCCGCCGAACGCCGTCCACCCGCTCACCCGCGCCGCGTGGCGGGCGTGGCTCGCCGCCAACCACGCGCGGACGCAGGGCGTCTGGCTCGTCTCCTTCAAGAAGCACACCAACAAGCCGGCCGTCGCCTACGACGACGCCGTCGAGGAAGCGCTCTGCTTCGGGTGGGTGGACAGCAAGCCCGGCAAGCTCGACGATGATCGCACGATGCTCTACTTCGCGCCCCGCAAGCCGAAGAGCAAGTGGGCGAAGACGAACAAGGCCCGCGTCGAGAAGCTGCTCGCCGCCGGACTGATGCAGCCGGCCGGGATCGCGAAGGTCGAGGCCGCGAAGAAGTGTGGGACGTGGGAAGCGCTCGACGCCGTCGAGGCGCTGGAGGTGCCACCGGACTTGACGACGGCGTTCCGCAAGTACGCCGGGGCGAAGGCGAACTGGGACGCGTTCCCGAAGTCCGTGAAGCGCGGCATCCTGGAGTGGATCGTCAGCGCCAAGAAGCCCGAAACGCGGGCAAAGCGGATCGACGAAACCGCCCGCCTCGCTGCCCAGAACGTCCGGGCCAACCAGTGGCGGCCGTAAAGAATCTCACATTTCCTTGATGCGTTTCGCCCGCGGATCGCGCATGGTAGGGGACGCCACCGCCCCGGAGGCCCGGCCATGACCGACGAGTCCGTTTTCGCCGCCGCCCTCGCCATCCCGAACCCGACGGACCGGGCCGCGTACCTCGACCGCGCCTGCGCCGACAAGCCCACGCTCCGTACGGAGGTGGAGGCGCTGCTGGCCGCGCACGCGGCGGACAACCCGCTCGACCGGCCGCCGGCGGACCTCGGCCGGACCGGGGCGTACCACCCGGCCGACACCGTCGCGGCGGCGAAGCCGGGCGACCGCGTCGGGGCGTACAAGCTGCTCGAACGCATCGGCGAGGGCGGCATGGGCGAGGTCTGGGTCGCCGACCAGCACGAGCCGCTGAAGCGGCGGGTCGCGCTCAAGCTCATCAAGCCGGGCATGGACACGAAGGCGGTGCTCGCGAGGTTCGAGGCCGAGCGACAGGCGCTCGCCGTGATGGACCACCCGAACATCGCGAAGGTGCTCGACGCCGGGACGACGCCGGACGGCCGGCCGTTCTTCGCGATGGAACTCGTCAAAGGGACGCCGATCACCGAGTTCGCGGACGCCCGGAAGCTGACGCCGCGGGAGCGGCTGGAACTGTTCGTCCCCGTTTGTCAGGCGATCCAACACGCGCATATGAAGGGGATCATCCACCGCGACATCAAGCCGTCGAACGTGCTGATCGCGCTGCACGACGAGACGCCGGTGGCGAAGGTCATCGACTTCGGCGTCGCGAAAGCAATCGGCCAACAGTTGACGGAGCGGACGCTGTACACCGGGTTCGGCACGCTCGTCGGCACGCCGGCGTACATGGCCCCGGAACAAGCCACGTTCAACCAACTGGACGTGGACACGCGGGCCGACGTGTACGCCCTCGGCGTGCTTCTGTACGAACTTCTCGCCGGCAGCCCGCCGATCGAGCGGGACCGGCTGAAGCTGGCGGCCATCGACGAGGTGCTGCGGATCGTCCGGGACGAGGAGCCGCCCCGCCCGAGCCAGCGGCTGAGCACGTCGCAGGCGAAGGCGAGCATCGCCGCGACGCGGCAGTCCGACCCGGCGAAGCTGTCGGCGCTGATGCGCGGCGAGCTGGACTGGATCGTGATGAAGGCGCTGGAGAAGGACCGCACCCGCCGGTACGACACGGCCAACGGGCTGGCGAAGGACGTGCAGCGGTACCTGGCCGGCGACGCCGTCGAGGCGTGTCCGCCGACGCTCGGCTATCGGCTGCGGAAGGCGTACCGGAAAAACCGGGCGGCGGTCTGGGTGGCGGCCGCGTTCCTGGCCCTCACCTACGTCGGGGCGTCCGGGATTTACTTCGCCTACGACCGGGCGGTGCGGGCGGAGGCCGACGCGCGGGCGAAGGCGATCGACGCGGCCGCCAGCGCCGCCGACGCCGAGGAGATGGCCGACTTGGCCCACGAGGCCGCGCAGCGGGCGCTGGCGGAGCAGAGGCGGGCGTTCGCCGAGCAGAAGCGGGCGGAGGAGGAGAAGCGGGCGGCCGAGGCCGTCCGCAGCTTCCTCCAGGACGACCTGCTGCGACAGGCCTCGCTCGTGGAACAGGCGAATTCGCTTTCGCCGGCGGGCGGCGACTTCGACGTCAAGCCGAACCCGACCATCGAAGAACTGCTCGACCGGGCGGCGGCGCAACTGACGCCGGACAAGATCGAGGCGAAGTTCCCGAACCTGCCGTTCGTCCAGGCCGAGGTCTTGCACGCCATCGCTTCCGCGTACTTCGGCGTCGGGGAAGACGATAAGGCCCTCGCGTTGCTCGACCGGGCCGTCCCGTTGTACCTGACCGCGCGGGGTCCGGCCGACCGGCGAACGCTCGCCGCGCAGTTCGTGAAGGCGAACGCGTCCCATTACCGCGGTCGGTACGACCAATCCGACCGGGAGTACGCGACCATCCTCCGGCAAGCCGAGCCGGCATTCGGGCGCAAGGACCCGTTCACGTTCGAGGTGCTCGTGATGCACGGCCGGAACATGACGTTGAACGGTCGTGCGGCCGACGCCGTCGAGTTCTTGAAAGCGTTGAAGAAAGAAGGGATCGGCTATTTCGGCCTTGCGGACAAACTCACACTACTCGCGTCCGGCCACCTGGCGATGGCGTACCGGTACAACAGGCAAATTCCCGAGGCGGTCCGGGAGATGGAAGACCTCCGTGACGCCGCCAGGTCGGTCAAGATTCGCCAGGACCATCCGATGCTCAGCGCCGCGTTCGGCGAACTGGCGATGGCGTACAAGGCGCGGAATCGACCCGACAAGGCACTCGAGGCCTGGCGGGAGATCATGATTCCGTGGGAACAGCGGGGCGATCCCTACCACCGCAGCACCTGGATCGCCCGGCACGAATCCGGTTTCCTCCTGTCCGGCATGGGAGACGTTGAAGGTGCGGCCAAGCTGTTCGAGGCGAACCTTCAGGCGTCCGACTCGCCGGAGCGGAAACTGTTGACGTACCACGCCCTGCAACAGACGGAGGAGAAACTTGGCAGGATGGATGCGGCACTCGTCCACTCCCGAAAGGGGCTGGAGGTGATGTTCGCGGGAAAGCCGGCGACGTTCCGCAGTTGGTACACGGGGCGGGCCCGTTCCTACCTCGGCCGGCACTTGGCGGGTCGTAAGGAGTATGCCGAGGCCGAGCCGTTGCTCGTGGACGCCGTCCGCGACTTGGTCGAATTCCATGGCCAATCGCCGGCCTGGGGCCAAGGTGACGCCGCCTTGGCACAGCGGGCGCTCGTGAACCTCTACAAGGCGATAAACCGCCCGGCCGACGCCCGCCGCGCGGCCGACGACTACTGGGCGGCTCTGGAGAAGCAAGGCAAGGGGGCGGCGTCGTGGGGCAGCCGGCACACGCAGGCGTGGGAGGCGTTCAACGAGGGGGACCACGAGACCGCGGCCCGGTTGTTCGAGATGAACGTCAAGGTCGCAGCCACGCCGGAGGACAAGAGCCGGTCTTACCAGGGGCTGCAACAGTCCGAGCAGAGGCTCGGCCGGGTGGACGCCGCCCGCGAGCACGCCCGCGCCGCCGTGGACGTGATCGTCGCCGCCCGCGGGCCGGCCCATCGCAGCTTCCTGCTCGGGTCGGCCCGGTCGAGCCTCGGGATCTTGCTGTTCGTCGAGAAGAACTACGCCGAGGCGGAGCCGCACCTGGTCGCCGGTTGCCGTGAGGTCGCCGACCACGCCCACCAGATTCCCGAATTCGAATACCGCCACCGGAATTACCCGTTCGACGTTCTCGTCCAGTTGCTGGAAAAAACGAACCGCCCGGCCGAGGCAAAGAAGTGGGCGGCGGTCAAGGCGGAGCTGATCGAGAAGTTGCTCCGAAAGACGGTGGTCGGCGAGAAGCTCACGGCGGCGACGGTGGCGCTCGCCACGCAGGTCGTCATGGGCCACGTCGCCGCCGACCGGCATGACGACGCCCTCGCGGTGTACCGTGAACTGGACGCGAAGTACAAGCCGGCCGATCAACCGACGGCCGACGCGTGGCTGCGGTTGAGCGGGACCGCGTTCAACACCTACGAGTCGAAGAATCAGTTCGACCGGATGAAGCCGTGGGCGGAGATGCGCATCCCGGCGCTGGAGCGGGAACTGGACGGGGTCCGGGCGGCGAACGCGGGCGAGTTACGAGTGTTGCAGGTGACGAACTCGTTGGCCTTCTCGCACCTCCACGCCGGGCGGAAGGACGAGGTGGCGAAGCTGGCCGCGGAGGTACTCGCCCGGCAGAAGGCGAGCGGTTGGAAGACGGACGCGGCCTCCGTCGCGGCCTACGGCAGCACGGCGAAGGCGGCGGCGTTGGCCGGCCGCGCGGACCTGGCGACGGCGATCAGCACGGCCGTGCTGGCCGAGGTGCGGAAGCGGCCGGAGGTACCGGGGCTGCGGGCGGCCCGCGCGACGTTCGACGCGGGGTTCGCCCGCTCCCACGCCGGGGCGCACGCGGAGGCCGAGGGGCACTTCCGGGACGCCTTGAAGCTGCAAATCGAAGCCGACGCGAAGCACTGGACGGCGGCGAAGTACAAGGCGTGGCTCGGGTTCGCGCTGTGCGACCAGAAGAAGTACGCCGCCGCCGAGCCGCTGCTACTGGAAGCGCACGCGGAGTTCGTCGCCCGGCTCGCCGGCGTCCCGCTGTGGGAGAAGGGATGCCCGCTCATAATCGCGGACCGGCTGGTGGCTCTGTACGCGGCGACGGACCGGCCGGAGAAGGCGGCCGAATGGCGGGGGAAGAAGTGACGACCCGGCTACGGGATGTGCAACAGCCGGCAGACTTCCTGGTAGCTCGGTTCGAGCGGCAGGTCGATACGGAGGGTGGGCGACAGCCACAACGGGATGGTGGGCAGCGGGTGACCAACGGTCAGCGGGAAGTACCACACGTCGAGCAGCGGCCGTTTCTTCTTCGGCTTCCGCCGGCGGAGGGTCACGGCGTACAGCGGCGACGGGTCGGCCCCCAACCGCGGATCGGCTTGGTCGATCCGGGCGAGCAACTCGGCGTACAGGTTGGCCAGTCGGTCGGACACGATGTCCACGATCGCCACGCACACGCCCTCCCGCAACAGGGCGGACACCTTGCCGACGAATTGCGCCCGGCTCTCCGGCCGGTCCTTGTTCGACGGGCTGACGATCTCGACGGCCGCCACGAGGGTCCGTTCCCGGTCGGGATCGTAGATGCGAACCTCGTATTCGTCCACGCCCCGTAGGTCCGTTACGATGGTGAACGGCGGGTCCACGGCCGGAAGGGTCGCGGTGCCACCCGCGTCGTCCGCTTCCGCCGGGCGGTCGTCGTCCTCGGCGACGGACACGTCCACCTCGAACGACGAGCCGAGGTACAGCCGCGGCGCGGCCTGAAACCCCGGCGGGAGTCGGTCGAACAGGTAACGGGCGATCTCGCCCGGCCACCAGCCGTGGAGTTCGCTCCAATGGCGGCGGTTGGACACCGGCGGGTGGAAGTGGTCGTGCAGCGGCATGGGGGCCTCCGGATGATCGAGATTGTACACCACCGAAGTCCCGGTGCAGAACCGAACCCATGACCGACGTGACGAAACTCCTCGAAGCGGCCCACCGCGGCGACCGGCAGGCCGCCGCGGAGTTGCTGCCGCTCGTCTACGACGAACTCCGCAAGCTCGCCGCCGCGAAGCTCACGCACGAGAAACCGGGGCAGACGCTCGACGCCACGGCCCTCGTCCACGAGGCGTTCCTGCGGCTCGTCGGCGACCAGCAGTTCGACGGCCGCGGGCACTTCTTCGCCGCCGCCGCCGAGGCCATCCGCCGCATCCTCGTGGAACAGGCCCGCCGCCGGTTGGCCGCGAAACGAGGCGGGGAGCGGCAACGGGAGCCGCTCGACCCGGACCGCGTCGCCGCCCCCGCCCCGGACGACGAGTTGCTCGCCCTGCACGAGGCGCTCGACAAGCTCGCGGAGAGCCATCCTGAGAAGGCCGAACTGGTGAAGCTGCGGTACTTCGCCGGGCTGACCGCCGACCAGGCCGCCGCCGCCCTCGGCGTGTCGCCGAGTACCGCCGACCGGCACTGGGCCTACGCCCGCGCCTGGCTACACCGGGCCATCGCCGCCGGCCCGCCTAATTGACACGACCCGCACGTCCGGACCCGTCTCATTCGTTCCAAAAATTCCGGCCGGCGCTGTCGATTCCACCGCCCCCCAGTCGTCGCACCGGTGAGGGCCGAATCCCGGCATTCGACTGATGCCCAACCGACATCGCGGCCGATGGTATGCCGTGTAAACATCGGTACACCTCAACCCCGAAAGGAACCTGGCATGCAACCCGTTACCCCGCAACCGGAACACCAGTGGCTGCACAAGCTCGTCGGCGAGTGGACCTACGAGACCGAGTGCATCATGGGGCCGGACCAGCCGCCGATGAAGCACAGCGGCACGGAGGTCGTCCGCTCCCTCGGCGGCCTCTGGACGCTCGGCGAGGGCACGAACGAGCACGGCACGTCGCTCATGACGCTCGGGTACGACCCGGTCCAGCAGCGGTTCGTCGGCACGTTCGTCGCCTCCATGATGACGCACCTGTGGGTGTACAACGGCTCCCTGGACGCCGACGGCCGGGTGCTGACGATGGACTGCGAGGGGCCGACGTTCACCGAGGCCGGCGGGATGGCGCACTACCAGGACATCTTCGAGTTCCTGGACGACGGCCGCCGCACGCTCAAGTCGCAGACCCGGCAGCCGGACGGCAGTTGGAAGCAGTTCATGTCGGGCGTGTACACCCGGACGAAGTAACCCGAGGGACAGAAATGCAAGGCTCACGAACGCAACGGATCGTCGGCTGGGTGCTGAGCGGGCTGCTGACCGCGTTCTTGCTCTTCAGCTCGATGGGGAAGTTCACCGAGTGGGAAGGCAAGGCCGAGATGTTCGCGAAGCTCGGCTTCACCACGGACGTGATGACGAAAATCGGGATCGTCGAGGTCGCAATCGCGCTCCTGTTCCTGGTCCCGCGGGCGGCGTTCGTCGCCGCGATCCTGATCACCGGCTACCTCGGCGGCGCGATCTGCACCCACGTCCGGGTCGGGGACGCGTTCGTGGCCCCGCTCGTGATGGGCGTACTCGTCTGGGTGGCCCTCGGCCTGCGGCAGCCGGCGGTCTTCGACCTCGCCGTCGGCCGCAAGCCCGGGTAACCGGGCACGGCCCCGCGGTGTTGACCCGCCGTTCCGCGCCCGGCCCGACGGCCGCGATTTTCCCCGCCCCGCGGCCGGGAACGGCCCGCGGTTCTTCCGTATCATGTCCCGGACGCCGCTCACCCACGTTCGGAGATTCCCATGACGCCGCTCCAATCCATCGTCGCCGCCGGCACGAAGCTCTGGCTCGACTCCGTCGATCCGACCGAGATCAAGAAGAACCGCGAGTTCGGCGCGACCGGCGCGACCTCCAACCCGATCATCATCGCCGACCTCCTCAAGACCGGCCGGTTCGACAGCGACATCGCCGCGTTCGCAAGCCAGGGCCACGACGACGAGACGATCGCCTGGGCCATGACGGACAAGCTCGTGCAGGCCGCGCAGGACGTGTTCAAGCCGGTCTGGGACGAGACGAAGGGGGACGACGGGTGGGTCAGCTTCGAGCTGGACCCGCTGCTCGAGGACACCGGCCGGAACCTGCCGACGATCGAGCGGACGATGAAGTACATGGACCTCGCGTGGCGGTGGTCGAGCGGCCACTGCAACCGGATGATTAAGGTCCCGGCGACGCCCGGCGGCCTCGGCGCGCTGGAGGAACTCGTCGCCCACGGCGTGGCCGTGAACGTGACGCTCATCTTCTCCGAGAGCCAGTACCGCGCCGCCCGCAACGCCTGCTACAAGGGGGCGCTGCGTGCCCGCAACAAGAACGCGGTGAAGACGGTGTACAGCATCTTCGTCAGCCGGGTGGACGTGTACACCGAGCAGCACAACGCCAGCCTCATCCCGGAAGCTCAGGGGCAGGTGGGGATCGTGAACGCGAAGCGGATTTGGAAGTTGAACAAGGACTTCTGGGCGGACAAGGGGTTCCCGCGGAAGCAGGAGATGATCTTCGCGAGCACCGGGACGAAGAAGAAGGAAGACCCGGCGTGGAAGTACGTGGAGGCGTTCGCCGGCAGCGACATCGAGACGAACCCGCCGGCGACGAACGACGCCGTGCAGGCGAGCGGGCGGACGATCTCGAAGAACATCGACAAGCTGCCGGCCGCGGCCGTGCTGGCGGACATCGACGCGAAGGTGAACATCGGCCACCTGGAGGAGACGCTGATGCGGGAAGGGCTGGCGAAGTTCGCCGACCCGCACAAGGCGCTCATCAAGCTGATCGGCGAGAAGCGGGCGGCGCTGGGAAAGTAGTATTTCTCGAGCCCGCCAGTGTTTGCGAACACTGGCGGGCCGAGGTCACCTGGGTCGAGCGAACATTTTTGCGAATGTCGGCCATATTTTGCATTTTTTCTCTTGCTTCGCGTTTCCGGTTTTGTTAATTTTTCCGCAGCCCACTTCCGCAGCCCACTTCCGCAGCCCACTTCCGCAGCCCACTTCCGCAGCCCACTTCCTTGAGGAGAACGAAATGTTTCTTCGCAGCAAGGCCACATCCGTAGTGCTGGTTTCCGCGTTCACGCTCACGAACGTGATGCTCCCGACACTCGGAGCGGTGGACCAACCTGGGAAAGTGGAGTTCCAGACCGGTTACCCGCAAGGTGTGAACAGTCAGGGAATGATTCCCCCCAAGGTCAAAGTCTTCGGCAAACATACGCTGCCGACGGGAACACCGGCCTGGTCGCACTGGGGGTCACTGGTCGTGTACCAGTCGCGGGCTGCGGGATCGACTGCATCAAACGCCGCCATACAGGAGTTGAATGGCGCACTTGGCCAGGTCTCGGGCGGTATCTGTACCGAGGCGGTCTATACGGCAAGTGTTGGGAGCTTCGACGTATGGTTAGTAACGACTTGGACACGGTGGACGGGCGTGGGCGTGCAGGAAACGCAGAGTAAGAAATCGAGTACTGAAACCGTGAACTTGAGCTAACTCATGAGACCCGATTCGTGGGCAGTCATGAAGGGGAACATCTCGTGTGTGTTCCCCTTGTGTTACACTGATCGCTGTTGCGACCAACACAAAGAATGTATCCTGTCAGGACTGGGGAACATGTATGGTTCAACCACGCCGCCACGGGGCAACGCTATTGGAATTGATCGTCGTCATCGCGATCATTGGCGTTCTCGTAGGTTTACTGTTACCCGCAATTCAGAAGGTAAGGGAGTCGGCCGCCAGAACACAAAGCCAAAACAACTTGCGCCAACTTACGCTCGCCGTACATAAGATCGCCGACGCGAATGGGGACCGGCTACTTGATTGTCGGCGGTATTCCGTTCACATGTCATGCGTGTGGCATGCACTCGGCAAGGAGTATGCCGAGGGGTACACGTCCGACCCTGAAAGCCCATACAAGCCTGTGCCGATGTTGTTGAGCCCCGCCGACCCGTCGGTCGATAGGCAGCCGGCGAATGCCGGAACCGCACAATGGACGAGTGCCGACGGCAAGCCTTTCAAACCGTTCCGGGCCGTATCGAGTTTTGCATGCAATGCGGCGGCATTCGCGGACGGCGCGCAAATCACACGCATCGAAGACGGGACAAGTAACACGATCGCGTTCGCAGAGCATTACAGTACGTGTAAGGCCACGCTCTTCATCGTCGTGCTCGGGGAGACTGTAGACCCGGATCGGCGGCGACCTTCTTTCGCCGACCGCGACATCCCCAAGAGGCCCGACGTTTTCCCGATCGTATCCGGCACGCCGCCCAAGACCGCACCGTCACAGCCTGGGATCACGTTTCAGGTTCGGCCACCGTTAGACGAGTGCAACCCACGCATCCCTCAGACACCCCACGCCGGTGGTATGATCGTCGCCTTCCTAGACGGCAGCGTCCGTACCGTCCGCCCTGGAATCGAGAGCGGCGCTTTCTGGGCCGCCGTCACGCCGTCCGCCGGTGACGTGGCCACGCTCGATTGAAATCCAGCTTGGGAGAGCCAACATGCATCGCCGTCACTTTATGTCCGCCGGGAGTCTCGCACTCGGCGTCTCGGCCGTCGCCGCCGCCCCGTCGCCCAAGCCGACCTCCGAGCAACAGCGCAAGGGTCTTGAGTCCATGTGGGCCGACCTCCTCAGCACGGACGAGTACGTGGCCAGCCGTGCCGCCCTCCGGTTCGCCGCCTTCGGCGGGGCCGCCGTCACGTTCACGGCCGAACACCTCCGATCGCTCCGGTTGAGTAAGCAACTCCTCGACGAGTTACTCCGGGACTTAGGGCGCGGCGACGCGAAACGGGTGGAGAATGCTTACCGCACGTTCGCATACCTCGATCCCCGCTTGGCGATGACGAAGCAGGAACTTTGTGACGCCCTATTAAATCCTGACCTCAATCGGGTACTCGCCGCCGTCCTTTGCGACCTGCCCATCGACGCCTTCGCCGAAGGGGAGTGGCACTGGTACTCCCCGGACAACCAAGTGTTCTGCTTCACCTGCGGCAAGATCATCAACCGACTTGCCGCCATCACCGTGGCCAACATCGGGAAAAGGGACCGCAAGGCCACCTGGGTTCGGGCGACCCGGGCCGTCGCCGTCCTGGAATTTCTCGACACCCCCCAATCACGGGCCGTACTAGACGACTTGGCCACCGGCCACCCGGACGCCGTTCCCACGAAGGCAGCCAAGCTCGCCCGCGACCGGGGCAAGTAGTAACTCCCTGCCAACTTCCGTTGACGGGTTGACACCCGCGCCGAAAAGTATCGCCCAGAACGATTTGACACCCGCCGGGGCCGACCTAGATTTGGGGCGGCCCCTTCCCGTTCGCGGCGATACCGCCGGGGCCGCGTTCCCGTTCCGGGTGCTCCCATGCGTGGCTACCGTCTGCTCGCGGCCGTGTCCGTCTCCGGCCTGTTCGCCGTCACCCTCGCCGCCGCCCCGCCCCGCGGCCTGGACGAGGCCAGCTTCCGCCGGCTCACCCGCGTCGGGCCGTTCACCACCGAAATCCAGGGCAAGGCCACGTTCCGCGTCCCGACTGACTACCGCATGGTCGTCGCCGACAAGCTCGAGGAGTTCGGCGAACTCACCGGGTTCCCGGTCCTCGGGGACGAGGCCGGGTACATCGGCAAGGCCGACCGACCGACGTGGTTCGCCGTGCTGCTCGTCGTCACCGACGACCCGCTCAAGGGGATCGACGCGAAGAACATCGCCGAGCCGGCCGTCCGGGCGCAGCTGCTCGACTGGCAGCGGCGGTTCCACGAGGGCCGGCGGCCGCGGAAGGGCGTGCTGAGCATCAGCTCGAAGGTGGCCGCGTGGACGCACCCGCCGAAGTGGGACGAGAAGACCAAGGTGCTGACGATGGGCGTCCGGCTGGAGGGCGAGGCGGACGGGCAGAAGGACAAAGTGAACTACCAGTCGTTCGCGTACGGGCCTGGCGGGGCGATCATCGTCGTCAGTGCGTTCGCGGACGTGGAGAACTACGACAAGGCGGAGAAGGAGTCCGGCAAGCTCACGGACGAGTTCTCGTTCATCGCCCCCCCGCCGGCCGAGGAGCCCGCGGCGGAGGCGGAGGACGACATGCACATGGTCAAGGTCGCCGGCGGCGGCCTCGCCGGGGCGGTCGTCGTGCTGTTGATGTTCAAGTTCATGGGCACTAGCGGTGGCCGCGGCCGCACCCCGGCCCGCGCCCGCCGGCCGGCGCGGTAAAGTGGTTTTCCGGCCTGACGGGCCGGTTCTTGTAGCGAAGGCCGTCAGGCCTGGATACCAAGACGAACATCCCGGCCCTGAAGGGGCCGTGCGTGAGAAACGCACGGCCCCTTCAGGGCCGGTAGCGTTTGGCCGGCGGTCGGCCCCAGGCCCGACGGCCTTCGCTACAAGAACCGCCCTTTCAGGGCGGAACTCCGGGTCGCCCTCCCCTTGCCACTGCTCCCCGCCGGCCGCTATAGTTTCAGTTCGGCCATCATCTTGTTCGCCGGTTCTCGCGCGGTCGGCCGACGCGCGGCAAGGCCCGGCGGGAGAGACGGAACCGTGACGGAAACACTCATCGACCTACGCGCCCTCCTCGTCGAGCGGGAAGAATTCGAAGGCAGCATGGTCTCGCGGCTCCGCGAGGGCCTCGCCCAGTCGCCCGCCCAGATCAAGAACCTGCGGGAAATCCACGACGTTCTCGAGAAGCGGCTGGCCGTGTCCGCCGGGCCGGCCCAGAAGAAGATCCACCTGAAGATCGGCGTCGCCCAGTTCTACCTCGGGCACATGGACCTGGCCGTCGAGCACCTGAAGCAGTCCGACGGCCCGCTGGCCGCGTTCTTCCTCGGCCGGGCGTACGCCGCCCGGCAGGAGTTCGACGACGCGATCAAGGCGTTCGACAAGGCCGAGAAGAGCGGGTACGCCGCCCAGCAGGTGCAGCTGCAGCGGGCCGGCGTCCTCCGGCAGCAGGGGCACAACACGGAGGCGCGGGCCATCCTGGCGAAGGTCAAGGACATGGCCACGCACAACGCCGAGTACCACTACCAGGAGGGCGGCCTCGCGGAGGCCGAGGGCGACGTGGTCCGGGCGACGAAGGGCTACGAGCGGGCCGCCGACCTCGACCCGGCCCACACCGGGGCGCTGTTCCGGCTCGGGTTCCTCAACGACCTGGCCGGCAACGACCACGAGGCGATCGGGTACTACGAGCGGTGCCTGAAGCACCCGCCGGTGAGCAAGGGGACGCTGTACAACCTCGGCGTCCTGTACGAGGACGCCGGCGTGTACGACAAGGCGGCCGACTGCTACAAGCGGCTGACGAAGGCCGACCCGCACGACGAGCGGGCGAAGCTGTTCCGCAAGGACGCGGAGGCGTCCCTGTCGCAGTTCTACAGCCCGGAGGACGAGAAGGTCAGCATCCAGTGGAAGCAGGTGATGGAGGTCCCGATCACCGACTTCGAGCTGTCCGTCCGCAGCCGGAACTGCCTGAAGCGGATGAACATCCGCACGCTCGGCGACCTGACCCGGATCAACGAGCCGCAGCTCTTGGCGAGCAAGAACTTCGGCGAAACGTCGCTCGAAGAGATTCGGGCGATCATGAACCAGAAGGGGCTGCGGATCGGGCAGTCGCTGGACCAGGGGCAGCAGCACGAGTTCAAGCTCCGACCGCAGTCGAACCTGTCGCCGGAGGAGCAGGCGCTGATGAGCAAGCCGGTGAGCGACCTGAACCTGTCGGTCCGCGCCCGCAAGTGCATGAACCGGCTCGGCATCACGACGCTGGGCGAGCTGTGCCAGCGGACCTCCGACGAGCTGATGGAGGCGAAGAACTTCGGCGTCACGTCGCTGACGGAGGTGAAGGAGAAGCTCACGAGCCTCGGCCTGAAACTCCGCGGGGACTGACGGCGGGCAGGATGAACGCGACGGGCGGGGCGTGATGCCCCGCCCGTTTTGTTTGAATGGTTCGAGTCGAATCTTCGCGCGACAGCCCGCCGCAGCTCCAGCAGGCCCGGTCGGATTTTTTACCCCGAAGGGGTTACACAGGTCAGCCCAGGGCAAGGAGCGCAGCGACGCCGCCCTGGGTAGGAGTGCCACGGAGGGAAGCCCTGAAAGGGCGCGACAGCGTCAACCTGTCGCGCCCTTTCAGGGCTTGTTGCGTCGGGTGGCTCGTTACCCAGGGCGTTGCCCTGGGCTGACCTGTGTAACCCCTTCGGGGTAAAGAGGTCGCGGGCGGGTGTCGAAGGGTGGGCCGAGTCTTCGAGGCCCACCGGGGGTTTTCTTGTTCCCTCCCCCCCAAGGGGGGAGGGAAGAAA
>NZ_JCABYM010000050.1:63661-77071 GCF_059499385.1 Limnoglobus sp.
GGGGGGCGGGGGGGGGGCGGGGGCGGCCGGGCCGGGGGGGTGTGCGGGCCCCCCGCGCGGGGGGGGGGGGGGGGGGGGGCGGCCCCCCGAGCTTCCCACTCCCGGTGAGGATCGCGTCGGGGGAAGGGAGGTTACCCCCCTCCCTAACCCTCCCCCCCAAGGGGGGAGGGAAGAAAGGCAAAGACGGTGGGCCTTGAAGACTCGGCCCACCTTACCAACGCCGCTCGCTTCGCTCACTTCTTCTGCAACCGCTCGCGAATCTCGCGCAGGTCGTCCGGCGGGACGACCTTCTCCGCCGCCGCCAGCGCGGCCCGCGCCTCGTCCAGGCGGTTCGCCTTCTCCAGCACGACGATCAGCCCCTCGTGGCCGGCGGCCAGGTCTGGCCGCACCGCCACCGCCTTCCGCATCGACTCGACGGCCGCGGGCAGGTCGCCCAGCACGAACTCCGCCTCGCCGCGGTAGACGTAGGCCATCCCCAGGTCCGGCTTCTGCGCCACGGCTTCATTGAGAAGTGTGATCGCCTCGCGGAACGTCGCCGCCTTCTGTGGGTCTTGCTGTCGTAGCCCGATCCGCGTGAGGGCGTACCCGAGTTGGAACCGCGCGACCGGGTGGTCGGGGTCGAGCTTCAGCGCCTCGCGGAGCGGCTTCTCCGCGGCGAGGAAGAACTCGCCGTCCACGAGCGTCGCCCCGAACCGGGATAGCGTCGTCACGTTCGGGCGCTCGCGGGCCAGCCGGTCGAGAATTCGCAGGCTGCCGTCGATGTCCCCTTCGTCCTTCAACTGCCCGGCGTACCGCAACTGCTCCTTCATCCCGGCCGCCAGGTCGGCCAGCGGCGCGAGGAACGGGTCCGGCCACGCCGGGTCCTCCGGCAGCCGCGCCGCCTCCTGCTCGTACCCGGCGGCCGCCGCCTCGTCCCCCCGTTGACGAGCGGCGGCCGCGAGCAGCGTCCGCGCCCGCCGCTGCGCCCCGCGGGCGGAGAGCACGGCCGTCAGCGGCTCGGCCGCCGCGTCCGGCTGCCCCTTCGCGAGCAGCGTCGTCCCCAGCCCCAGGGCCGCCCGCGGGTTCTTCGGGTCGGCGGACCGCTCGGCCCGGAACAGCCGCTCGGCATCGTCGTACTTGTGAACTTGCAGGAACGCCTCCGCGAGCCGCAGCCGGGCCGTCGCCGCCAGCTTCGGGTCGGCCGGGTTCGCGTCCACCGCCTTCTGGAACCACGCCAGCGCCGCCGCCTCGTCCTGCGTGCGGTTCGCGACGCCGAGGAGGTACGCCCACCGCGGGTCGGCCGGGTTCAGCCGCGCCGACTCCGCCAGGCACACGTCCCGCTCCGGCCAGAACGAGTTGGCGAACAGCACCATCCCGTAGTGGCCCCACAACTCGGCCGAGTTCCGGTTCGCCACGACTTCCTCGCGGGCCTTCTGAACGACCTTCAGCACGTCCGGGTCGATCCCCTCGGCGCGGACCGTCGGCGGGTCGAGCGTGGACCGCGGCTGACTCGTGAACCAGTACGCGGCCCCGCCGCCGACGAGCACGGCCAGAATCAGAAGGAGAATCCGTTTGCGGGTCATCGGGCCTTCCCTTCGCCCTTGCGAACGGTGATCGCCTTGTCCGCGTCGCCGCCGGGGAACGATTCCCGCGTGCCGTCGGCCCACGTCACGTCGAGCGCATCGTACTTCGCCGCCGTCCCGAGGCCGAAGTGCAGGACCGGCGAGTTGCTGGAATAGATCGTGTCGCTGGGGCTGAGCGTGCGCACCCGCTTCCCGCCGCCGGCGGAGACGGCCACCTCCGCCCCGTAGTCGTCGCGGTTCGCCTTCGCGTTCACCGCCCGCACGGCGAGCCAGTGGCCGCGGTCCGGGGCGACGTTGCGGAACACCTTCGCGGGCGAGCCGATGGCGTTCACCAGCAGGTCCGGCGCGCCGTCGCCGTCGAGGTCGCCGACGGCCAGCCCGCGGCCGACGTTGAAGTACCCGCAGAACGCCGCGTTCGCCGCCGAGATGTCGTGCAGCTTCCCGCCGCCGGCGTTGCGGAGCAGCTGGTTCCGCTCGCCGTAGGGTTCCCAGTACGGCGACAGCCCGGTGTTCGTCTCCGTCCCGGCCGCGGACACCCGGCCGTTGACGACCGCCACGTCCAGCCAGCCGTCGTGGTCGAAGTCGCTCATCACCGTCCCGAACCCGGTCGCCCGCCACCTCGTCGCGGTCAGGCCGAAGTCCATCGTGCGGTCCTTGAACTGGCCGCGGGGGCCTTGCTTCCAGAGGGTGTTCGTCTCGATGCCGAGGTGCGTGACGTACAGGTCGGTCAGCCCGTCGTTGTCCACGTCGCCGGCGGCGATGCCCATCCCGGCGTACGCCTGACCCATGAACGTGTACGCCACGTTCCGGGACGCGGCCTCGTCCTTGAACGTGCCGTCCTTCTGGTTCACCCACAGGCGGTTCGGCTTCCCGTCGTTGGCGACGAACAGGTCCGGCCACCCGTCGCCGGTGAAGTCGGCCGCGGACACGCCGAGGCCGGGCCCCGGCAGCGCGGCGAACCCGGCCGCCAGCGACACGTCGGTGAACGTGGGGTTGGCCGTCCCGTTGTTGCGGAACAGCCGGCTCGGCGACCCGTGGAACGCGCTCGGCGAGCAGTACGCCGGCTTCCCGTTCGCGGACGAGCAGTCCTTCCGCGGGTCGTAGTCGAGGTAGTTCACGATAAAGAGGTCGAGCCACCCGTCGCGGTCGAAGTCGAGGAACGCGGCCGACGCCCCCCACTGCGGGTTGACGACCCCGGCCTCCGCGGAGATGTCCTTGAACTTGTACCCGCCGAGGTTGAGGAACAGCCGCGACCGGCCGTACTCGGCGATTAGAACGTCCGGCTTGCTGTCGTTGTTCACGTCGCCGACGGCCACGCCCTGGCCCCACCCCGGCACGTCGAGGCCGGACCCGGAGGACACGTTCTCGAACGTGCCGTCCGGCTTCTGGCGGAACAGCTGGTGCGTACTCTTGGACTCCGGCCCGGCGGTTTGCAGGAGAAGGATGTCGAGCCGGCCGTCGCCGTCGGCGTCGAACAGCCCGCACCCGGCCCCCATGCTCTCGGGCATGAAGTGCTTGCCGAGCGGGCCGGGGTCGTGGGTGAACTTCACACCGAGCTTGTCCGTGGCGTCCTCGAACCAGGCCGGGCCGGTCGGCTCCTCCGGCGGCGGGGACGACGACTTCGAGCAGCCCGCCCCGACGAGGACGGCGAAGAGGAGCAATCGGCGCATCGCGGAGGCTCGCGGTTTCAGGGGGACGGTTCGGGAATTGTAATGAACCGCGGGACAAGGGCACGGCCCGGCCGTAACACGTCGGCATGTCCATCTCGTTCGACCTCCTCCACCGCGACGGCGCGGCCCGCGCCGGCGTCATGCACACGCCGCACGGCGTCGTCCAGACGCCGCAGTTCATGCCGGTCGGCACGCAGGCCACGGTCAAGGGCCTCACCCCGGACATGGTCCGCGACGCCGGGGCGGAGATCATCCTCGGCAACACCTACCACCTCACGCTGCGGCCGGGCGACGAACTCATCGCGGAACTCGGCGGCCTCCACAAATTCATGAACTGGCCCGGCCCGATCCTCACGGACAGCGGCGGGTTCCAGGTGTTCAGCCTCGCGAGCCAGGCGAAGATCACCGACCACGGGGCGAAGTTCCGCAGCCACATCGACGGGTCGCTGTTGGAGCTGACGCCGGAGAAGGCGGTCGAGATTCAGCAGAACCTCGGGTCGGACATCGCGATGGTGCTGGACGAGTGCCCGCCGGCCGACGCGCCGCCGGACGTGATCCGCCGGGCCGTGACGCGGTCGATCCGGTGGGCGGAGCGGTGCAAGACCCACCACACGCGGAAGGACCAGGCGCAGTTCGCCATCGTGCAGGGCGGGACAAACCTCGACCTGCGGGCGGCGTGCGCGAAGGAACTCGTGGCGATGGACTTTCCCGGCTACGCCCTCGGCGGGTTCAGCGTGGGCGAGTCGCCGGCGATGATGCACGCGGCGCTGCCGGCGTGCGCCGCGTGCCTGCCGGAGGACAAGCCGCGGTACCTCATGGGCGTCGGCCGGCCGGAGGACTTGCTCGCGGGGGTGGCGGCCGGGATCGACCTGTTCGACTGCGTGATGCCGACCCGCAACGGCCGGAACGCCACGGCGTTCACCGACGCCGGCGTGGTGAAGCTGCGGAACGCGAAGCACCAGCGAGATGCGGCCCCGCTGATGTCCGATTGCGGCTGCTACTGCTGCCGGAACTTCAGCCGGGCGTACCTGCACCACCTGTTCCGGGCGGACGAGATGCTCGGCCCGACGCTGCTGAGCCTGCACAACGTGGCGTACTACCTGCGGCTGATGGCCGACGCCCGGCGGGCGGTGATCGACGGCCGGTTCGCGGCCTTCCGCGCGGGGAAACTCGCGTCATATAGCGGTGGGCTTGCCCACCGTGCGGCCGAGTCTTCGAGGCCGCCGGGCGTTGCTCCCGCGGACGCCTGAATGCGGTAGGAGGAAAGTCGTTGTTCCGGCGGAAACCTGATCGCGTGGGGAGGAGCGCCCCCGCGGGAGGAACGCCCCCGCGGGTTCTCGAAGACTCGAACCCGCACCCCCGGCAAGCCGGGGGCTATATGACCGGCCCAACCGGTTGGCGATTCCAACCGACTTGCTAGAACACTAGTTCCGATTTCGCCGACCCGAGACCGAGCCCCCGATGTCCGCCACCATTCTGATCGCCCAGGACCCGCCGGCCGGCGGGGGCGACCCGCCGAAGAAGCAGCAGGCCATCCAAGGCCCGCTCGGCGACCCGATGTTCATGATGATGCTCATGGGCCTCGCGTTCGTCTTCCTCATCATCCTGCCGATGCGCCGCCAGCGCCGCGAGCAAGCGGAGATGCAGACGGCGATCAAACGCGGCGCGAAGGTCGTCACGTCCGGCGGCATCATCGGCACGATCGTCAACTTGAAGGACAACGAGGACGAGATCACCATCCGGTCGGAAGACGCGAAGATCAAAGTCACCAAGAGTTCCATCGCCCGCGTCCTCGGGCAAGAAGAGTCGGAACCCGCGAAGACCTGACCCCCGCTCCCGTACTGAGTACCCGGTACTCAGTACCCCGTACCCGGTACTCGGTACCGGGTACTCAGTACCCGAATCCCGTAACGACTACCGGTATCGGACGCCATGCACCGCAACTTCCTCCGTGGCCTGCTCATCTGCCTGATCCCGACCGCCCTGTTCGGGGCGGCCGCGGCGTTCGGCACGTACCGCAAGGGGATCGACCTCGCCGGCGGGACCATCCTCGTCTACGAGGTGGACCTGTCCAAGCGGAAGTCGGTCGAGCGGGACAAGGGCGACTTGCTCATCGCCAACACCGACGACCCGCGGAGCCTCTCCAACGAGGAGATGCAGCGGCTCGCCGAGTCGCTCAAGCGCCGCATCGACCCGGTGGACACCAAGAACATCATCATCCGCCCGGTCAGCGGGTCGCGGATCGAAATCCTCGTGCCGTTCACCCCGGCCAGCAAGAAGGCGGCCGGGGACGAGGACTTCGTCCAGTTCGTAAAGGACGTGGTGTCCCGCGTCGGCCGGCTGGAGTTCCGCATCCTGGCCAACGACGTGGACGACGCCGAGGGCGTCCGGGACGCGATCGAGCGGGTCAACGGGTGGCCGCCGGAGGAGCAGGAGAAGGCCGCGAAGGCCGGGACGCCGCCGCCCGCCCCGGAGCGTGCCGACTACCGCGTCACGATCAACGGCACGACCGAGGAGAAGGTCCAGTACGAGTGGGTCGAACTCGGCCGCGAGGAGCGGGACAGCCTCGGCCTGTTGAACGACCCGAAGCTGCGGGAGGGGAAGGGCGGGCTGTGGGACATCCTCGCCGCCAACCGGAACAAGACCTACGCCTACGAGATCCGGCCCCGCGACAAGTCGGAGCGGGGGTTCATGCTCCTCTACAGCCGGGAGTTCAAGAAGGAGAACCCCAGCGACGACGAGAAGGGCAAGGAGGTCGAGTACTACGTCCTCACCCGCGTCTCCCCGTCCGACCGGGTCGAGGTCGGCGGGCCGGTGACGCTCAACGCCACGGCCGACAACCAGAGCGGCAGCTGGAAGGTGAACTTCCGGTTCAACGGCGTCGGCGACTCCCAGTTCGGGGCGATGACCGGCCGCAACCGGCCGACCGCCGGCGCGACCATCCGCCACCTCGCCATCCTGCTCGACGGCAAGATCATGTCCGCCCCGACGGTGAACTCCGAGATCCGCGGCGGCGGCGAGATCGCCGGGAACTTCACCAAGGACAGCGTGGACCGGCTGGTGTACATCCTCCGGTCCGGGGCGCTGACGGCCGAGTTGAAGCCGAACCCGGTGAGCGAAAACTCCGTCGGCGCGACGCTCGGCGAGGACACGAAGAACAAGGGCCTCTTGGCCGTCGGCCTGTCGTTCGCCGCCGTCATGGCGTTCATGGTCGTCTACTACCGGTTCGCCGGGATGGTGGCGTGCGTCGCGCTCATGATTAACCTGCTGCTGACCGTCGGGTTCATGGTGAGCGTCAACGCCGCGTTCACCCTCGCCGGCCTCGCCGGCATCGTCCTCATGCTCGGCATGGCGGTGGACGCGAACGTCCTCATCTACGAGCGGCTGCGGGAGGAGCGGGAGAAGGGCGCGACCCTGACGGCCGCCCTCCGCGCCGGGTACGACCGGGCGCTGCCGACGATCATCGACACGCACGTCTCCAGCATCTTCACGGCGATCGTCCTGTTCATCTTCGGCAACGACAACCTCAAGGGGTTCGCCGTCAGCCTGACCGTCGGCCTCGTCATCAGCCTGTTCACGTCCCTGTACGTCACCCGGCTCATCTTCGACTTCTGGCAGCACAAGCGGTGGCTGCGGGAGCTGAAGATGATGAAGCTGTTCAGCCGGCCGAACATCAACTTCATGGGCATCCGCCAGCCGATCTTCGTCGCCACGGCGGTCGTGACCGTGATCGGCCTCGGGCTGTTCCTGTTCCGCGGCGACGACGTGCTGAACGTGGACTTCCGCGGCGGCACGGTGTACGGCGGCCGGCTGGTCGAGGCCCGCGGGCTGACCGCGACCGACGGCAAGCCCGGCCTGCTCGACCTCCTCTCGGAATCCCGGCAGGCGGCGAAGCTGAAGGTGAAGGACGCCCGGGAGGCGAAGCCGGAGACGAACACCTGGGAGATCGACTACGAGGGCGAGGCGAAGCCGGCCGTCGTGAGCTTCGCGAACAAGCCGGCCGACAAGGCCGAGGTCCTGGCCCGCGCGGCGAAGCTGCCGGACGTGTCCGTCGAGCAGGTGAAGGTGAACGCGATGGGCGACGACCAGCTCCCCGCCGGGGTGTCGAAGTCGTTCACCGTCCGGACCACGGAGAAGGAGAAGGAACTCGTCCAGGTGATGCTCGACCGCGTCCTCCGGGGCGAGGACGGCCAACCACTGTTGGACATGCCGAAGCTGACCGGGTGGGAGGTGCTGAACCAGACGGCGACGCTGAAGTTCAGCCAGCCGGCGTCCGTGTCCTACGTGAAGACGCTGCTCGACCGCATCTTCGCCCTGAAGGGCCGGGTGCCGCAGGCCGGGCAGGCGTTCGCGCTGACGCCGGTGTACTCGCCGGAGGGGAGCGAGGACCAGGCCCGCGAGAAGGCGACGAACAAGTACAAGGCGATGACGCTCGACATCTCCGGGAACACGGAGTTCGGCGGGCTGAAGGACGCCATCGAGACGAACCGGCTGGTGGACCGCCCCGGCGTCCTGGCCGCCGTCGGCGGGTTCCCGGTGGCCGTGCTGAGCGGGCCGAAGGCCGAGGAGGAGCGGGCCGCCCTCCAGGGCATCCTGACGGAGCTGCAAACGACGGTCGAATCGCGGCCGGTCCCGGACCGGCTGGAGACGTTCGACGCGGCCCTGGCCCAGGAGACGCAGTCGCGGGCGTTGTTCGCCATCGTGGCGAGCTGGATCGCGATCCTGTTCTACCTCTGGTTCCGGTTCGGCTCCTGGCAGTTCGGCCTCGCGGCCGTGTTCTGCCTGATCCACGACCTCTGCTTCACGCTCGGCGCGATCGCCCTGTGCCACTACCTGCACGCCGTCCCCGGCCTGGCGACGGTGCTGCAAATCCAGGACTTCAAGATCGACCTGGCGGCGGTGGCGGCGCTCTTGACGCTCGTGGGCTACTCGGTGAACGACACGATCGTGGTGTTCGACCGCATCCGCGAAGTGCGGGGGAAGAACCCGATGCTGACGCCGCAGATGATTAACGACAGCGTCAACCAGACGCTGAGCCGGACGGTGCTGGCGTCCTTGACCGTGTTCCTGGTCGTCGGCGTGCTGTACTTCTTCGGCGGCGACGGCGTCCACCTGTTCGCGTTCGTGATGGTCGTCGGCGTGATCGTCGGGACGTTCTCGTCGATCTACGTGGCCAGCCCGCTGCTCCTGCTGTTCGGCGAGGGCCAGCCGAAGAAGGAAGCGGCGGAAGCGACGACGGCGATGGCGAAGGTGTAATCGCGAGACTGGATGTGAGAAGCACGCGGGCCGCCGGGTGACCGGCGGCCCGTTTTTCGTAGGGCGGGTCAAGGCTTTGCGCCGACCCGCCGGGGACCGCAAACACCCAAGAGACACGCCCAACCGCCTGGGCGCGTCGGCGGGTCGGCGCAAAGCCTTGACCCGCCCTACGAGACCCGTCACTCCGCCGTCGCGAGCGCCACGGCCAGCTTGCACCCGGCCTCAAACTCCTTGAGGTCCACGAACTCCTTGACCGTGTGAATCTCGTTCTGCCCGGCCCCGAACGTGATCGTCGGGATGCCGTGCTTCACCATCCAGTTCGCGTCCAGCCCGCCGTTCGTCACCTTCGTCGTCGGCTTCAGCTTGAGCGACTTCGCCGCCGCGACCGCCCGCTTGATGACGGCCGCGTTGTCCGGCAGCCGGAACGGGACGTAGTCCAGCCGGCTCGTGAACTTCACCTTCGCCGGCTTCCCCTGGTGGTCCTTGACCTTCTTCGCCGCCGCCTCGAACGCCAGCTTGTACGCGGCCGTGATCTCCCGCACGAACTTCGCGTCGTGGCTGCGGCTCTCGCCGCGGATCAGCACGTGGTCGGTCACCACGTTCGTCGCGTTGCCGGCGCTCTTGCCGTCCGCGCTGCCCAGGCTGCCGACGTTGCTCGTGCCCTCCTTCCCCTTCTTCACGACCTTGCCGAACCACCCGTTCTGGAACACGTCGGCCAGGGCCAGCGACGCCACGACGGTCGCGGACACGCCGCGGTCCGGGTGGACGCCGGCGTGCGACGCCTTGCCGAAGATCTCGACCTCCCACCGGTCGGCCCCGATCGCGCCGATCGTGATCTCGCTGGCGGACCGGCCGTCGATGTTGAACCCGAGCGTCGCGTCGCCGAGGTCCTTCGGGTTGACGTGCTTCGCCCCGAACAGGCCGCTCTCTTCCCGCACGGTGAAGAACAGCGTGATCGGCGGGTGCGGCAGCTTCTGCATCAGAAGCTCGGCCGCGAGCGTGACGAGGGCGGCGCAGCCGGTGCGGTTGTCACCGCCGAGGGCCGCCTTCGGGTTCTCGTTCACAATGCGGTTTTCCGCCCGCTTCGGCTTCGCCCCGGCGCACAGCGGGACGGTGTCCATGTGCGTCATGAACAGGACCCGCGGGGCGGCGGTCGTGCCGGGCAGGTCCACGATCAGGTTGCCGGTCTGCGTCGGGGCCGGGATGCGGGCGTTCGCGTCGTCGTACCGGATGGCGTCGGCCGGCACGCCGACCTCCTTCAGGGCGGCGACGATCTCCTTACTAATGGCGGCTTCCTCGCCGGTGACGCCTTCGACGGCCAGGAACCGCACGAGCCGGTCGATGGCGGCCGGCGTGTCGATGGTGATGGGGGGCATAACGTCTCGGTGGGTGGGATGGGGTGGGGGGTAGTGTAGCGGCGGGAATGCCCGTTTTCGCGGGGAAAAGTCCGACACCGCCACCGCCGCCACCGCCACGGGTGGCCCCCCGTGGCGGAATCGCCACCTGGGTTGACGCGACCGGTATAATGTCTATTTGTTCACATGTGTCGTCAGCGGTTCGGCCGTTCGCCGAGCGGTTCGACCTCGGCGAACGTCAGCACGCGAGAGTGGGCGAAGTCCGCGGCCACCCAGACCCACGCCCGGTGCGGCGGGCGGGCGTCGCCGTGGCAGACGCGGACGACGTACCCGGCCGCGTCCTCGTGGATGACGTAGGTGGTGCGGGGGTCGCCGCGGCCTCCGGTCTGTGCCTCGAAGCAGCGGATCGCGACCGCCGCCGCCTCCCGGCGGCGGGCCTGCCACGCCCGGAATCGCGAGAGGAGGCGGAACATAACGGGGACTCCGAAACCGCCTGCCGGGAAGCGTCTTGGCTTTGTTCCCTCCCCCCTTGGGGGGGAGGGTTATGGAGGGGGTAGGGCGCCCTCCCGCGGGGGGGCTCGCAGCGGGGGCAGGTAGCCACCCCCCCTCCCGTGCCCGTTCCCCCCCGGGGCGGGGGGGGGTGGTGTGCCCCCCCGCCCCCCGCGGGGGGGGGGGGGGGGGGCGGGGGGCCCCCCCAAGCTCCCTCCCGCGGGGAGGATCGCTTCGGAGGAAGGTAGCCTACCCCCCTCCCTAACCCTTTCCCCCAAGGGGGGAGGGAACAAAGCCAAGACGGTGGGCCTCGAAGACTCGGCCCACCCCGTGTTCGGCCCCTCACCCCACGACCAGGTTCACCATCTGCGGCGGCTTCGCGATCACCTTCTTGATCGCCTTCCCGGCCACCGCCTCGATCACCTTCGGGTCGGCCTTCGCCGCCGCCTCCAGCCCGGCCGCGTCGATCCCGGCCGGCACGGTCAGCACCGCCTTCAGTTTGCCGTTCACCTGCACCGGGACCTCGATGCTGTCCGCCTTCACCAGCGCCGGGTCGAACGCCGGCCACGGCTCGTAGGCGAGCGTGGTCGCGTGGCCGAGCGCCGCCCACAGCTCCTCCGCGACGTGCGGCGCGTACGGCGCGAGCAGCAGCACGAACGGCTCCATCACGCTCTTCGGCCGCACGTCCAGCTTCGTGAAGTAGTTCGTGAACTCCATCATCGTCGCGATGGCGGTGTTGAAGCTCAGCCGCTCCGTGTCCTCCGTCACCTTCTGGATCGTGCGGTGCAGCACCCGCAGCGCCTCCTTGTCCGGCGGCACGTCCTTCACGGCCGGGTGCAGCGTCACGGTTTCGGCCGCGTCGTCGATCAGCACCCGCCAGACGCGGCCGAGGAACCGGTACACGCCCTCGACGCCCTTCGTGCTCCACGGCTTCACCGCCTCCAGCGGCCCCATGAACATCTCGAACAGCCGCAGCGAGTCGGCCCCGTACTCCTTCACCACGTCGTCCGGGTTGACGACGTTGCCGCGGGCCTTCGACATCTTCTCGTTGTTCTCCCCCAGGATCATCCCCTGGTTCACCAGCCGCTGGAACGGCTCCGGGCACGGCAGGTACCCGCGGTCGAACAGCACCTTGTGCCAGAACCGCGAGTACAAGAGGTGCAGCACGGCGTGCTCCGCCCCGCCGACGTACAGGTCCACCGGCAGCCAGTGCTTGAGCTTCCGCGGGTCGGCGAACGCCTCCGTGTTGTGCGGGTCGATGTACCGCAGGAAGTACCAGCACGAGCCGGCCCACTGGGGCATCGTGTTCGTCTCTCGGCGGTACGTGACGCCGTCGCGCTTCACGGTGAGCCAGTCCGTCGCCTTCGCCAGCGGGCCGTCGGGGCTGCCGGTCGGCTTGTAGTCGGTCATCTCCGGCAGCGTCAGCGGCAGGTCATCGACGGACAGCGGGGTGACAGTCCCGTCCGGCCCGTGCAGGACGGGGAACGGCTCGCCCCAGTACCGCTGCCGGCTGAACAGCCAGTCGCGGAGCTTGTAGTTGACCTTCCGCGTGCCGACGTGTTCGTCCTCCAGCCACGCGATCATCTTCGCCTTGGCTTCCTTCGTTCCGAGGCCGTCGAGGAAGCCTGAGTTCATCGCGACGCCGTCGTCGGTGTACGCGGCCTTCAGGTCGTTGACAGTGCTGCCCGTCTCTTTCAGCCACTTCTCATTCGGTGTCACGACCGTAACGATGGGCAGGTTGAATTGCTTCGCGAACTCGAAGTCCCGCTCGTCGTGCCCCGGCACGGCCATGATCGCGCCGGTCCCGTAGCTCGCCAGCACGTAGTCGGCGATCCAGATCGGAATTTTCTTGTTGTTAACGGGGTTCACCGCGTACAGGCCCGAGAACACGCCCGTCTTCTTCTTCGCCAACTCCGTTCGCTCGAAATCGGACTTCCGGGCGGCCGCCTCACGATAGGCATTCACTTCATCGCGGTGCGTCGGTGGCACCATCTTGGTCAACGGATGCTCGGGAGCAAGCACCATGTAGGTGGCACCGAACAATGTGTCCGGCCTCGTAGTGAACACACTGATCTTGATGTCGAAGTTCCCGCTCGACGCAGCCAGTTTGAAATCGACCTCCGCCCCCTCGCTCTTGCCGATCCAGTTCCGCTGCATCTGCTTGATCGACTCGGACCAGTCCAACGGCTCCAGGTCGGCTAGCAGCCGCTCGGCGTAGGCCGTGATCCGCATCAGCCACTGCTTCAACGGCTGCCGCACGACCGGGTAACCGCCCCGCTCGCTCTTGCCGTCGATGACTTCCTCGTTCGACAGCACCGTGCCCAACTCCGGGCACCAGTTCACCGGCTGCTCCGCCTGAAACGCCAGCCGATGGCCGTCGCGGTACTTGCGGACCGCCGCGTCGCCCTGGGCCTTCACCTCCGGCGGGATCGGCAGCTCGCTGATGGGGCGGCCCTTCTTCTGCTGCTCGTCGTACCAGGTGTCGTAGATGGTCAGGAAGATCCACTGCGTCCAGCGGAAGTAGTTCGGATCGGTCGTATCGACCTCGCGGTCCCAGTCGTAGCTGAACCCCAGGCTCTTGATCTGCCGGCGGAAGGTGTTGACGTTCTGCTGCGTGTTCTTGCTCGGGTGCTCGCCGGTCTGGATGGCGTGCTGCTCGGCCGGCAGGCCGAACGCGTCCCACCCCATCGGGTGCAGGACGTGGAACCCGTTCATCCGCTTGAACCGCGCCAGGATGTCGGTGGCCGTGTACCCCTCCGGGTGGCCGACGTGCAGCCCGCTGCCGCTCGGGTACGGGAACATGTCGAGGATGTAATACTTCGGCTTGTTGCCGTCCGTGTCGGGCGTGCGGAAGGTCTTGTTGGTTTCCCAGAACTGCTGCCACCGGCGTTCGACGTCGGCGGGGTTGTAACTCGGCATGAGCGGCCACCTGTGAAAGAATCCGTCCCGTTGGCCTACGGCAACCGGCGAACGGCGTCAATCAACGGACGCCGGCGGCGGGCGGGAGGTTCTAAGCGCCCGGCCGTGGTTTTGGTTTTGTTCCCTCCCCCCTTGGGGGGGAGGGTTAGGGAGGGGGGT